>JAZQSZ010000064.1:0-1689 GCA_045630365.1 Paludibacteraceae bacterium
ATGCAAAGTATCAAGAACGAGGTAGAACTAAACGGTGAGCGCATTGCTATGCGTAAGGATGCGGTAGCGCTGACAAGATTCTTCTACTGGTTAGAGAATGAGGCACTGAAAACTCCACAAACAGAAATCACATTAGCCCAAAAACTCGGAGAGTTCCGTGCGATGGGTGAGAACTACACCGATGATAGTTTCTGCACCATCGCTGGATGGAAAGGTAACGGCGCTATCGTACACTACCATGCAACTCCTGAAGAATGTGCCAAGATAGAGGGAGAAGGTGTACTACTTCTAGACTCAGGTGGACAATATCTAGATGGAACAACCGACATCACACGTACCATTTGGGTGGGTAATCCTGCTAATATCCCAGCAGCCGTTAAGCGTGATTATACAGCCGTATTAAAAGGACATATCGCTCTAGCATGCGCCCGTTTCCCAAAAGGCACACGCGGTAATCAACTAGATGTATTAGCACGCCAGTTCTTATGGGCAGAAGGTATGACATACGGTCACGGTACAGGCCATGGCGTAGGTCACTTTATGGGTTGTCACGAAGGTCCACAAAACATCCGTACAGACAATAACCCTAACCCATTGCAAGTGGGTAATGTCTGCTCAGATGAACCAGGATTGTATCGAGCAAATGAATATGGTATTCGCACAGAAAACTTAATTGCTGTGCGCGAATGCAGCAATCTTGAAGCGCATGCTACAGGTGAGACTTTCTACGAATTTGAGACACTCACACTCTGCTACTATGATACCAATATGATTGACCTTAGTCGTATGACTCCAGAGGAGATAGCATGGATCAATGCATATCACCAACGAGTATATGCAGAAACGGCAGCACTAGTATCTCCACAAGAGGCAGAATGGCTAAAAGAAAAATGCAAAGCGCTATAAGAAATAGTTGAAAGACAAATGACCATGGATGATAAAATATTGAAAAAAATCCTGATATGGTTCTGGAGTATATTTGCTCTAGGAATCGTATCGATCCTATTGGTATTCTGGTTAATAACCAAAGGTGCATTAGGATATCTACCTCCATTGGAGGAGTTACAAAACCCTAAAAACAAGTTTGCCACTGAGGTTATATCTTCGGATATGCAACTGCTAGGCCGTTATTATCGCCAAGAGAATCGTGTAGGTGTCAATTATGAAGAAATTTCACCTAACATGATCAATGCCCTTATCGCTACGGAGGATGCTCGATACTATAATCATACAGGTATTGACTTCAAATCCTTGCTACGTGCCATCATCAAAATGGGTAGAGCAGGTGGCGGAAGTACCATTACTCAGCAATTGGCAAAACAACTATGGTCACCACGCGCTAACAATGTTTTTGAGCGTGCTTTGCAAAAACCCATTGAATGGGTGATTGCTACCAAATTAGAGAGACTCTATTCCAAAGAAGAGATACTGACTATGTATCTTAATCAATTTGACTTTCTCTACAACGCAGTAGGCATCAAATCCGCTGCGCAGGTATATTTTAGCACGACTCCTGACAAACTAGCAATAGAAGAAGCCGCTATGTTGGTGGGTATGTGTAAAAACCCATCTATGTACAATCCACGTCGCCGTCCAGAACGTGCATTGAATCGTAGAAACACCGTATTGGATCAAATGTGCAAATACGGATATCTCAGTCCTCAGGAATGTGATTCACTACAAGCATTA
>JAZQSZ010000065.1:0-4617 GCA_045630365.1 Paludibacteraceae bacterium
GATTCCATCGTTTGTTTTGTTCGATATTATTTTGGGCATATTCTATCAACCAAGAGGTCAAGTCTGCATCTTCTGGTTTTACTTCTCGTATGCGACGGAATATGTCATCTACTGCCTGATGAATGATTTCGTTTTGATCTAGGGATAAGTCGTAATTCGTGGACAATCCTAGTTCGATAGCGAACGTGCGGATTATTTGTTGAAAGAAACCATCTATAGTGGACACCGAAAAACGGTTGTAATCTTGTAGTATGCCCAACATTAGTAGTTTTGCACGTGCTTGTATCCCTTCTTGATTCAAACCTATATTGGAATCGTTAAGAAATTCCTCAATATAGTCTGATTTTTCTGGGGTCTGCGCTAAGATATAGAGTTCCTTCAAAATCCGCTCTTTCATCTCAGCGGTGGATTTCTTGGTAAAGGTTACAGCTAAAATTCTGCTGTGTGGTAGTCTGCTGTCACGTAAAGTGTTGTCGCTCAATAACATACGAATGTATTCTCGTGTTAGAGCAAACGTCTTGCCACTACCTGCTGATGCTTTATAAATAGATAACATAGTATTGATGTTTAGTTGATAATTCGTAGGGTATAACCAGAAACATTGTTATTTGGTATCGCTTGGTATTTTCTTAGGGGGTATTGGGTTAACCCCTTGGTAGGTTGTGCAAATCCGAAACTCAAATCAAATGCTTCCTCACAGGTTGGACATATGGCGTAAAGACCATCTACTTCAACTGGTTTTGTTTTTTTTAGACAGTTAGGACAACATAAGTCTGCTGCATGATAGTGCCCGTCCATACCTATCCATATGAGCAAACCCGCAAAACCAATATATTCCCGCTCAAATTTAGTATGTGTAATGGTCATAGTTTGGTAACCATTGTCTATCATGAAATGTGGATATTCTTCTGTGATTTTTAGGGTGTAATTAACAGGAACATGAGGTACAGGATTCATGTTGTTGATATTTTCACAACCAACAAACATAGATAACAAACATCCTATGTACAACCACTTTTTCATTTAATACACATCGAGTAATTCTACTCTAAATATCAAAGTAGAATAGGGTGGTATATGCGATTTTGTACCTTCAGTACCTTTCTCAGTAATACCGTATCCTAAGTCGTATGGAATATAGAACTCGTAAATGCCAAATTCTTTCATGAGTTTAAGACCTTCGGTGAATCCTGGTACGAAGTGACTCACGGACCCAACCATCCTATCGCTAGCGTCGAACTCATGACCATTGATCAATTTTCCGGAGTAATTAATGGTCACCATCTTAATATCATCAACACGTGGAGTATTAGGCTCTCCAGGAACAATACACTTGTACTGTAGTCCCGTGTGAGTAGTATGAACCTCTGGGTCCTTAGCATTATTGATGAGCCATAACTCATTTTGAGTTTTCCAATCCAACCAGTTGTTTTGTTTGCAACCACTCAATGCTACCAAACCGAGTAGCAATACTATTATTGTTTTTGTTTTCATATGCTTAATTTGAGTCTATCATCGTAATTATTGTGCTAACCACAAACTAGGGTTCAATATGCTTCTGTCCTTATATATTTGAAAGTAGAGTTCTGTCTTGTTATCTTCTGCTGCATCTGTTAAAATCTCGCCAATCGCTTGCTTGGCTACTACTTTGTCTCCTTGCTTAACTTTGATGGATTTAAGTTGCGAATATACACTACGATAGTTTCCATGTTGGATGATTACCGCAAAACTGCCATTCATTTGAGCACACCATGTTACTTCACCTTCGTAAATAGCGCGAGCTTGTGCACCAGATACCGTTTGTAAATAGATACCTTTGTTGTTGACAGTCACATGTTCATGGATAGGATGTTGGTGTTTGCCAAAATGTCCACTGATATATCCCTTCTCCACAGGCCATGGCAAACGACCTTGGTTAGCTTCAAAACCGCCTGCAATTAGCTGTTGTTCTTTGGTTAATGTAGTAGTTGTTCTTACTTGTTTGGCAATTAATTCTTCTATTTTCTTGTTCAGTTCATTGACTTTCTTTTCTTGTTGTTTCTGCTTAGTCAATAACTCTTTTTCTTTTTGCTTTAGCGAGTTGAGCATGCTTTTTTGCTTTCTCTGATCCGCTGTCAGTCGCTCCTGTTCGCGTTTTTGCGATTTTAATGCAGATGAGCGATTTTCTTTGCGCTCAGACAATAGGTTATTTTGTACATCTATCTCTGCTTGGATGTTTTCTATTCGCTTTGCTTGTTCCTTGCGATATGCTGCAAACTGTTGCATATATTGTATACGACGAACTAACTGTTGGAAATTATCCGAGGACAACAGGAACAACAAGGGGGATTGCTGCATGTCTGCATAGTGGGTTTCGCGAACGAGACGTGCATAATCTTCTTTGGCTATAACTAGTTCGGCTTCCAATGCAGAGCGCTTTTTGCGCAAAGTGCCCATTTCGCCATTTAGAGCATTAATCTCACCTTGGATATTGCCAATCAGTTTTTTGCGAGTCTTGATGTCGTTGTTCAGCAGATTGAGCTTGTTCTCAGTAGCGGTTTCATCTTTTTTAGTTTGCTTGAGCATTTTGCTAGTTTCCTCCAATTGTTGTTGAAGGACTTGTTGCTGTTGTTGCAATTCCTTTACGCTTTGGGCAAATATGGCTAAAGGTAACAGCAATAGTAGATATAGTATCAATCGTTTTTTCATATAGGTAATATTTCGCGCAAACTTACTTGCTTGTACTTGTTTGTATTGACCATCTGTGGTTCTTTCTGATTATTGTATTCACGTTGTCCCATATTTGCTTTTAATTTAAGCATATGAGTGCCCGCTTGTAAGTCGAAGTTGATTTCCTTTTCTGCTCTGTTAATCAATAGTTGTAACATTTTATAGGAAATGCGTCGAGGTGATAATCTATTGATTTCCTCGTAACTCATAACGGTGTATCGCCTATTCAGTTTGTCAATTATAGTCACTTGGTCTGGGGTGGCTTCTAGTCTAAATAGTTCGATACCCATCACAGGCAATACGGATAGTACAATCAATTCGTTTTTCCACACTTTGAGGACACAATTGGTCTTGTATTCGTGTTGATCCAGGGTGAGTGTTACTTGAGCACGTTGTGTCATGACTTGTTTATGTACCTTGTGCTGTCGATTACTTGCACAAGATGCTAACAATAACACACCGATAATCAATAATATATGCTTAAATTTGTACATTATATCTTTCGTTTAATAGCCTTCCAATGTTTATCTATCTCTTTGCTTGTTTCTTCAGTTGCGTGTTCTTTGGCACGCTGGATATAAAACCAAGCTCCTTCATAATCGCCCATTAGGTATAGTATCCACGCATAAGTGTCCAGAAACACAGAGTTACGTGGCTCAGCCATAATTGTGGTGCGAGATAATTCTTCTGCTTTATTGAGATCTCCCCCACTAATGCATATATTCCAAGCCAGATTATTCAACAATGTCATGTTTCTACTATCAAATCTCAGTACCGACTCGTAGGCTTCAATCAGCTTGGTAGCAGGTTGTTGGGTTTGCTCGTATAGTTGCAGACGAAATACATGAAACTGATAGTTCTCTGGCTCCTCTTTTAAATATCGTTCGATTTCTTGGATGGCTTTTTTGTCCTTTCCCATCATTGTGTACAAACGATAGCGTTGTATAGCACTCTGTTCGTTGTAACCATGGATACTATCCAATGCATCTTGTACATCTAATGCCTCTGGCAATAGGTTTAGGGATACATAGGCTTTTTGCAGCACTTCATGTACATCAGCGTCGCGCGTGTTCGCCTTGGCTACAGTCCTAAGATTGCTGATAGCTTCTAGTTGTTTGTCTTTGATTTCAGTCTGAAGAAGTAAGACATTGTAATTGTACCAATAATCGGAAGGGGCCAACTCATATGCTCTCTTGAAGTAGGCTATCATCTCAGGGATATTGCCATCTTCTTTGGCGTAATACCCCAAATAATTATTGATATTCGCATCGTTAGGGTTGAGGAGATAACAGAACTCTACGACAGGGCGTGCCTTCTCTGTTTCTTGAAGAAGGATGAGTCTATTCGCTTCATAGTAGTAGTATAGGAACTGCTGCTCTTGTTCTTTTGTGAGCGTTTGTCCCCATACCATTCCTGCACAGAATAGCATCAGAAATATCCCTACTGCCTTTCGTATCATTGCCTAAATAGCCTTAACTGCGGTCTGGTTATTTTACGCCGCTATGACCAAAACCACCTGCACCTCTTTCTGTTGCGCTCAATACCTCTACTTCTATTAGCGTAGGTTGCTCGTGTTTAGCTATGACCATTTGGCATATGCGCTCTGCGGGCTCTATTGTTTGAGCCTCGTTACTCAAGTTGATGAGTATCACGCCGATCTCGCCTCGATAATCTGCATCGATAGTTCCTGGTGTGTTCAGGACTGTTAATCCGCGTTTTAGAGCCAATCCGCTACGAGGACGGATTTGTGCTTCATAACCTACAGGCAATTCAATGAACAATCCTGTTGGGATTAACTTGCGTTCAAGTGGTTGCAATGTAATTGCTTCTTGGATATTACAACGAATATCCATACCAGCTGCCTGTTCGCTTTCGTATCGTGGCAGTGGATTTGTACTTTTATTGATA
>JAZQSZ010000066.1:0-2339 GCA_045630365.1 Paludibacteraceae bacterium
TCCTCTATTTGTGGCAAAGCAGATGCAACATCGGCGAAGAGTTTCTCTGTTTCGTACTGCGCTATACCCATTGGCTGGGTAATACCACGGAGAGAGAACTCCGCTTTCTTGTCACTCTTTGTACGGCACAAGAGCAAACCAATAGTTGGCTTATCCTCTGGTGATTTGACATATTCATCTACCGCAGAAATGTAGAAATTTAGTTTACTAACAAACTCTGGCTTAAACTCTACTGCCTTCAACTCTATAACTACATAGCAATGCAATTTTAGATGATACATCAGTATATCAATATAATAGTCATCGCCATCCACAGATATATGATACTGCCTATCAATATATGCAAAACCGCGCCCCATCTCCAACAAGAAGTCCGTCACCTTGCTGGTTAGTGATTTCTCTATATCCAATTCATTTTGAAGAGCAACGGTTCCTAAGAAACTAAAATTATATGGATCTTTGAATATGTAACGCGCTAAATCGGATTGGGGAGGTGGCAAGGTTTGTGTAAAATTGTTTATAGCTCTACCTTTGGTATGGATATAGTCATTATCAATCTGCAACATCATCACATCTCTACTCCAACCATTTTGAGCTGTTTCTATTATATAGTACGCACGCTCTGCTTCATCTTTCACCTTAGATAGCAACGAGATATGATGATACCATGTGATTTGTGCAAGTGGCACTTGCACAAATTCTGGGTTATGTTCTTTTAATTCAGCAAGTGGCATTTGCCAAACTGGTTGTCCTTCTAATTGTGCAAGCGGTACTTGCACAATTGGGAAATGAGGATATGCCTGAGCAAATTGCCTCATATACTTTAGATTACGAATGGAATATCCTCTATCATCAGGAAACTTATGGCTCAAATCAGCCGACAATTGTTCTATAACTTTAGCCCCCCAACCTAATCGCTCTTGTTTCTCAAGAATCTGAGAACCTATATTCCAATATAATGTAAGTGCTCCCGTATTGACATTAATAGCGGTTCGGAGTTTAGAAACCTCGATTAATTCCTCTATTTCTCTTCTCCACTCGGAATATCCTTTAGGCAAGATTTCGCTCTCTATATGTGCTATTTTTTTCATACGCTATTTTCATTTATATGAATTTTATACTCATACCAATCCTTCTATCTCCTTGATAATCTCATCAATCTCCGCACGGAGTTCGTTCTCCTTCTTCACGATCTCTGCCAAACGGGCATTGAGCTCCACAATGTCCACCTTCTCCGTTGTGTCCTCTTTCTCTACATAGGTGCTCACGGACAAAGTATAATTCTGCTCCTCGCCGATCACGGTATTGCTCACCAATGCCACAGCATGCTCCACCTCCTGGCGGTCGGTATAGAGTTGCATCACGCGCTCGATATGGTGGTCACGCAGTTTGTTGTTATTGGTCACCTTCTCGCACTCCTGCGATGCATCAATAAAGAGGACATTATTGTCCTTCTTATTCTTCTTGAGCACCATGATACAGGTGGCTATACTCGTACCAAAGAACAAGTTATCAGGCAGTTGGATGATAGCATCCACATAGTTGTTGTCAATCAGGTATTTGCGAATTTTCTGCTCGGCTCCACCACGATACATCACTCCAGGGAAGCAGACGATAGCCGCTGTACCATCGGCAGCGAGCCAATGCAGCGAGTGCATGATAAACGCCAAATCGGCTTTGCTGCTTGGAGCCAACACACCCGCAGGAGAGAAACGAGGGTCGTTGATGAGCGTCGCATCTTTATCGCCCACCCACTTGATGGAATAAGGCGGGTTAGACACAATGGCTTCGAATGGCTCTTCGTCCCAGTGTTGAGGCGAAGTGAGCGTGTCGTCGCATTGGATATCAAACTTATCAAAACCTATATCGTGCAAAAACATATTGATACGGCAGAGGTTGTAGGTGGTGAGGTTGATCTCCTGACCATAGAAACCATCACGCACATTCTCTTTGCCGAGGATCTTGGCGAACTTCAGCAGCAGCGAACCCGAACCGCAGGCAGGGTCATAGACTTTGTTCACTTGTTTTTTGCCCACGAGGGTCAAGCGGCAAAGCAGATCGCTGACCTCTTGAGGTGTGAAGAACTCACCACCCGACTTGCCTGCGCCGCTGGCGTACATGGTCATAAGAAACTCATAAGCATCACCAAAAGCGTCAATGCTGTTGTCTTGGTAGTTACCCAGCTTCATGTTGCCGATACCGTCAAGGAGCTTGCAGAGTTTCTCGTTGCGTTTAGAGAGGGTGGCGCCCAACTTAGGGCTATTGATATCCACATCGGCAAAGAGTCCAGCGAAATCGCCTTCGCTGTCTGCACCCTGTGCACTCTGCTCGATGGCGCG
>JAZQSZ010000067.1:0-4844 GCA_045630365.1 Paludibacteraceae bacterium
TTAGACCGCTACGCTGAGAGACCGCACCAAAGGTGCTGAGAGAAAAACGAACAAAAGAAACATGAACGAAGACAATATACAAAACATAGAACAAGACGAAGTCTGGGAGCGTTGGCGCTGCGAAGTGGACAAAGGTCAAGCACTGCTGCGTGTGGATAAATTCCTCACGCAACATATGGCAGGCACCTCACGCAACCGCATCCAAAACGCTGCCGATGCAGGACATATATGGGTAAACGGCAAACCGGTAAGTAGCAACTACAAAGTGAAACCCTACGATGTGATCCAAGTGCTACTCGACCACGAGCCACACGACTATACCATTCATCCGGAGAATATCCCACTAGATGTTGTATATGAAGACGACGATGTGCTAGTAATCAACAAACCCGCAGGCATGGTGGTACACCCCGGACACGGCAACTACGAGCACACCCTACTCAATGCCCTAGCATACTATTTCCAAGGGAAACTGGACATCAATAATCCCAATATCGGTCTAGTTCACCGCATTGACAAGGATACTAGCGGACTGCTACTCATAGCCAAAACTCCAGAAGCCAAGACGAATCTAGGTATGCAGTTTTTTGAGCACACCACCCGTCGTACCTACAACGCCCTCGTATGGGGAACCTTTACGGAAGACTCTGGCACCGTAAACGGTGCTCTCGCTCGCGACAATCGTGACCGCACCATCTATCGCATATGGGACATAGCCGAGAACCCTAATGCCAAAGAAGCCATTACCCATTGGCGCGTATTGGAACGCTATCCCTATGTAACACTCGTGGAGTGTCGCCTGGAAACAGGACGCACCCATCAAATACGCGTACATATGAAGAGTATAGGGCACCCACTCTTTGCGGATGAGAAATACGGCGGCATGGAGATACTCAAAGGACTACCTACACAAAAATACAAACAGTATATCCAAAACTGTTTTGCACTCTGTCCACGACAAGTGCTACACGCAAAAACATTGGGTTTTCGTCATCCTCGAACGGGCGAGGAGATGAATTTTGATAGCCAATGGCCCGAAGATATACAAAACCTAATAAACAAATGGAAAAACTATGAACCAAACCAAAATTCTATGGGTGGATGATGAAATCCATCTACTTAAACCTTACATTATTTATCTAGAAGACAAAGGGTATCATGTCACCGCAGTCAATAGCGGACAAGACGCGATTGACATATGTGATACAGATAGTTTCGACATCGTGTTTCTAGACGAAAACATGCCCGGACTATCCGGACTAGAAGTGCTACAAGAGATCAAAGAACTCCATCCTACCCTACCCGTAGTGATGATCACCAAGTCCGAAGAAGAACACATCATGGAGCAAGCTATCGGACAAAAAATAGCCGACTACCTCATCAAACCCGTCAATCCGAGTCAGATACTACTCTGCCTCAAGAAACATATTCATCAACGCGAGATAGTAGAGGAACATACCAATACCACCTACCGTCAAGAGTTCTCGGATATCACCTACATGATAGATACCGCGAGCACGATCGAAGAGTGGATGGCTATCGAACGCACCCTAACCAAATGGGAAATCGAACTAGACAATATCGACTCCGCCATGCACCAAATGCTGCGCATGCAACGAGAAGAAGCCAACAAACAGTTTGCTAAGTTCATCACCAAGAACTACGAGGGATGGTTTGCACCCAATGCTAAGCGACCACTGATGTCCCATGACCTGATGAAAAATACCGTCTTCCCCCTATTGGATGCCGGCGAAAAAGTATTCCTAGTGGTGATTGACAACTTCCGCTACGACCAATGGAAAACTATCCAACCCCTTCTATCTGAATGGTTTACCATCAAAGAGGAACAAATGTACACCTCTATCCTACCTACTGCTACGCAGTACGCACGCAATGCGATATTCTCGGGACTAATGCCTGCACAGATACAAGAGTTATACCCTCACCTATGGGTAGATGAAGATGAGGAGGAAAGCAAGAACAACCACGAGGAAGCACTCATCCAAACCCTGCTCGACCGCTATCGCAAACGCTACGATTATACCTATTATAAGATCAACGAGAGTGACTTCTGCGAGAAAATCACCCGTCAATTTAAAGGGCTGAAGACACCGCTCAACATAGCTATCATCAATTTTATTGATATGCTATCCCACTCGCGTACCGATAGCAAAATGATGCGCGAGTTAGCCAACGACGAAGCAGCCTACCGCAGTCTTACACTCAGTTGGTTTAAGCACTCGCCTACTGCGGAGATGTTCAAGAAGATTGCAGCACTAGGATACAAAGTGATACTCACCACCGATCATGGTACAACACGCGTGACGAATCCAGTACAGATCATTGGAGACAAGAACACCAATACTAATCTGCGCTACAAAGTGGGTAAAGCATTGAATTGTAACGCCAAGAACTGCTTTGAGATCACACGCCCTAAGCAAGTAGGACTGCCAACACCCAATGTGAGCAGTAGTTATATGTTCTGTAGCAACGATGATTTCTTTGCCTACCCCAATAACTTCAATTACTACGCACAATTCTACCGCAATACCTTCCAACATGGTGGAATATCGCTAGAAGAAATGTTGATTCCACTGGTAACATTAGAACCAAAAAATTGACAACATATCCGTGGATAATCAGTGAAACTGTAGAAAAGTGAAAAGTTAATGAGAAAAATCACAAAAATAATAGCGATTATACTAGCCTTGTTATTCCTCTGGGTTATTTATTCATTGTTCTCGCATCGCATTCGTAAGCCAAAAGAGAAGTTTGATCACAGCTTGAAAGTGATGACCTATAACACACAAGCAATGGCGATAAACAAAGGCATGAAAACCAAGATGGCAATGCTACGCTATATCAATGCGCAAGATGCGGACATCGTATGCCTGCAAGAGGTACTAGTATATAAAAACGAAAACCGACTAACCCTCCCCAAACTACGCGAGGCAATGAGCCAATACCCCTATACCTACTACGACTTTAAGTTGTACAATAGCAAACGACAGTTTGGCAATGTGGTATTCTCGCGCTATCCTTTGATCAACAAACAGACAATCCGTTTTGAATCGAAGAGTAATATCAGTAGTCAGTGTGATGTAGTGGTAGGAAAAGACACATTACGACTAATAGTCAATCACTTGGAGAGTTTTAAACTTACCACAGATGATTTGAGTCTTGACTCACTTCCTACGAATCTTTTGCAGGAGAATTGGCTCAGCGACAAACTGATGTCCGCCAGTCGCCTTCGTCGCACCCAGGTGAGTACTCTACGCAAAGCTATACGCAAATCGCCTTATCCTGTGATAGCAGTTGGCGACTTCAATTCCTTGCCTATATCATGGGTTTATTGGCGCATGAATCTAGGTATGCACGACTGTTGGGCAGAGAGCAGTTTTGGTAAATACGGCCACACCTATAGATACGATTGGTGGCTGCGAGCTAGAATAGACTATATTTTCACGTCAAGAAAATTAAAGCCTATCTCGTGTGAGACAGGCAGTGCTACATACTCGGATCATTATCCGGTTATTGGCACAGTAGGATGGGATTAGGAGAGTTGAGTAAAATTGAGGAGGATTGAGGAGAGTTGAGTAAAATTGAGTAGGATTGAGTAAGATTGAGTAAGATTGAGGAGGATTGTCCACACTACTCCACTACTACTCCACACTACTCCACCACTACTCCACTACTACTCCACCACTACTCCACACTATATCGATCCATGATAGTGATAATCGCGGTAGTCTTTGGAATCATCATCTCGTTTGATACGTGGGTGGCGCTTAGGGAAAAGCGCTGCCCATTTTTCTTTGATCCACTCCATGATGCGCCATTCAGGTGCATAAAAACCCTCGCAACCACGAAAACGCCACCAGAGAATCAATATCCAACCAAAAATCATACCTCCTAAGTGTGCAAAGTGAGCCACATTATCCCCCGCGGTAGGTGCGATACCTGTGAACAACTCGATTAGCGCATAGATTACTACTAAGGTACGCGCACGAATAGGAACAGGGATAAACAAGATGAACATCCTCACATCAGGGAAGAACCATCCGAAGGCCAACAAGATGCCAAACACAGCACCACTAGCACCAATAGTCACCACTTTGTTGGCAAAATATGCCGCTGTTAGAGGCTCCATCTGACTCAATAACGACTGCAGACGCAATGCCCACACACTCTCTTGGACAAGAGCTGCGCCAAGACCCGTGATGAAATAGTAAATCAAGAATCGACGACTACCCCAACGCTCCTCAATGGCAGGTGCAAACATCAAAACGGCAAACATATTGAAGAAAATATGCGAAAAGTCCGCATGCATAAACATATAGGTCAGAGGTTGCCAAAAGTGGAAATCAGGAGCCGTGATATAGTGCAAACCTAAATAATGGGTTAGGTCAATACCATATCGACCGAACACAAAATCGGCAAAAAAGACGATAAAATTAATGATAAGAAGGTTCTTGGTTACTGGTGGAAGGTTTCTAAACATATCTAATAAATTATTAAAATTGCATGCAAAAGTAGTGAAAAATACATGAAAACCCAAACAAAAACCATGCAATTGGATAGAAAAACATCGATTTTGGCAGAAAATTGAGTTTTTTTTTGCAAAATTGTTTGTAGTATTAGAAAAATGTAGTATCTTTGCAGCAAATCTTCGGAAACTCCGATAGAGAATATAAGTTTAACCAAAATAAATATCTATTCGTATGAATAAAGCAGATCTCGTAGCTGCTATTGCAGCTGAAGCTGGCTTGACCAAAGTTCAAGCACAAGGTGCTCTTGAGGCAACTGTTAACGCAATCGCTGGTGCCCTCCAAAAAGGTGAGAGC
>JAZQSZ010000068.1:0-3614 GCA_045630365.1 Paludibacteraceae bacterium
CGTTCACAAATTCGGTATATACACGTGTCGCACCAAAACGCTTGCATAGCAAACGAAATGCAGGATCTGTTACATCCTCCATCGGTGCCAAATATAGTGGAAACTTCTTCATAACTTTCTTTGTATTTTTTGCCTATTCGAGGGACTATAGATGATCTAGACGGTCTAGATTGACTAGATGGCGCGGAGTTATTCTTTTACAAAAATAGCAATATCATTAGTTGTCCTGTAAGCACACGTAGGAACATCGTTAGCGGATATACAGTTGAGTAGGATACTGCGGCGCGGTCATTGGATGTCGTGAGGGTTGTGGCGTAGGACAATGCAGGTGGATTAGTGGTGCTTCCTGCCAATAGTCCCATTAGGGTAAAATAGTCTAATTTTAGCCACTTTCTGCCGATTACACCGATAATAAGTAATGGGATGAGTGTGATAATCACACCATAGCCAATCCATACGTATCCGCCTTCTACGAGAGTCTGGATAAAGGTCTTGCCTGCGCCGAATCCAACGGCAGCCAGGAACATGGCTATACCTATTTCTCGGATCATCAGGTTGGCGCTTGATGTGGTGTATGTTACGATATGCAGTTTGGGACCAAAACAACTCATCAAGATAGCCACAATGAGTGAACCGCCTGCTAGACCTAACTTAAAGGGTTGAGATAGACCAGGTAGTGCGATGGGTAATAATCCCAATGCTACACCTAATGCTATGCCAACGAAGATGGATACGAGGTTAGGCATATCTAGACGTTTGGTGGAGTTGCCAAATAGGCTCTCTATTTTATTGACCGCTCGCTCTTCTCCCACCACCGTAATTTTATCGCCCAATTGTAAGTAGAGATCACGTGTAGCTAGGAGTTCAATACCTGCACGGCGGATGCGTGTGATGGATACGTGATAGGTCGAACGGATATTCATATCGCCAATGCGTTTGCCGTTCAATTCGGGCTTTGTTACGATAATATTGCGCGAAACGAGGTGCGCTTGTTGTCTGTTGTCTGTTTGGATGGTGGTTTCCATTCCGAGTAGCAATACGCTCTTTTTGTGCTCCTGATCGATCACAATACGAATGCGGTCGCCTACGTGTAGGATGGTGTCCACGTCAGGCAACTCGTCTTCGCCGTCAGGACGAACTAATCGTGAAACGATCAAGTTCATATTGTACAAGGCACTCAAGTCACGAATAGAGGCGCCTTCTACTTGCGGATTAGCCAGTAGGATGTCAATGTGCTCAATCTCTTTTTGTACTTCGCTCTCTGCGGCTATCTGTTCTTTCTCCTTGTCTATGTTGATACGGAATATCCAACGCATAGCGAGTAGCGAGAATATGATACCTACTACGCCCAATGGGTATGCCATGGCGTAACCGCTGGCAATATCTGCGTTTGTGGAGCCTGTGATATCGGCAAAAGCTTGCTCTGCAGCACCTAGACCAGGGGTGTTGGTCACGGCGCCAAATAGCACGCCAGTCATGGTAGCGATATCTTCGCCTGAAATGAGGTGGATGATGTATGCGGTAAGGCAACTGAGTACCACGGCACTCATTGCTAGGATATTAAGTTTGATGCCTCCTCTGCCAAATGATGAGAAGAAACTAGGACCAACTTGCAGACCGATGCTGTATACGAATAGGATCAGTCCAAAGTCTTTGGCAAATGTTTCTACCACCGGATCGAGGTGCATGCCATAGTGTGACATAGCGATAGCGCAGAAGAGTATCCAAGTGATACCCAAGGTGATACCTTTGAATTTGAGTCTATGACTCAGGTATATACCGCAGGCAATAGCGAGGGTTAGAATAAAGATGGAGTGGGGCACTCCCGAACCAAAAAACAGACTTTCAAACCAGTTCATAGTTGTTTTAATAGAAATTTGGTGCAAAGATAAATCTTTTCCGCCAAATAACCAAGAGAAAGACTGATTTTCTCAAATTTGCAACCCCTATCTTACAACAAAATTACACTTTTTTTATAAAAAATGTAACATGGATATTGCAAATTTGGAAAAAAAGCAGTACCTTTGCACCGTGGAATATTTTGTGGCAGACATAATTGGGGTGGAATATAACCACGGCTAGGAGATTAACTAACACGCAAAGATAAGTAATCGCTATGTTAAACGCATTTTACAAGACGCACAACTATTTGGTGGAGCACGTTCAGGTGCCTGCTAGACGTGTATTGATGGATGAGATCGATTGGAACGACCGCTTGATTGCCATTAAAGGTGGACGCGGAACAGGTAAGACAGATTTCTTATTGAACTATGCGAAGGAATTGCGTGTGAATAACCCTGAGTTGGCTAAGCATACTTTGTATGTCAATCTCAGCGATTTCTATTTTACCGAGCATACATTGGTGGAGTTGGCTGCTGAGTTTGTAGCAGGTGGGGGACGGGTTTTGTTGGTTGACCAGGCATATAAGTACCCTAATTGGTCACGCGAGTTGAGTCAATGTTACTACCGTTATCCTGACTTGCATATTGTTTTCACGGCTACGGCGGTGATGCGTGTGGTGGAGGATAATAAGGATATCGGTCATATTGTTCATCCATATAACCTTCGTGGTTTTAGTTTCCGCGAGTATTTGAATGTCACATTGGGTCTCAGACTGCCTGTGTATACATTGGAGGATATATTGAAGAATCATGTGGAGATAGCGCAGCAGATCGGTCGTCATATCAAACCATTGCAGTACTTCAATGACTATTTGCACCACGGATTCTATCCGCTCTTCTTGGAGCCTCACGACTTCTCTGAGTCGCTGCTTAAGATGATGAACAATATTTTGGATGTGGATGTCTTGCTCGTCAAGCAGGTGGAGGTTAGTTCCTTGCCTAAGTTGCGCAAACTAATCCATCGCATGTTGCAGGAGACTCCATGTGGACTTAATGTCAGCACGCTGGCCAACGCTATTGATTGTTCTCGTTCGACCACGATGAACTATATCAAATACCTCAAGGATGCGCGATTGTTGAACTTGCTTTACCCAGAGGGCAAGAACTTTCCGCTCAAACCTACCAAGGTGTATATGCAGAACACTAATCTCTGCTATGCTACATCCACTCGTGAGGTTGATGCGCAATCCATAGCGGAGACCTTCTTCTACAATGCCTTGCATGGTAAGCATGTGGTGAATGCTACGGATCGCAGTGCGATGTTTATTGTGGATGGCAAGTATTACATGGATGCTCGTGCTACTACGCCAAGCAAGACGGGTATTCGCTATTGTGCCATCGCTGACCTTGAACAGGGTAGTCAAAAGAATATCCCACTCTGGCTCTTTGGCTTCTTATACTAGTGCGACCTGTCCGACCCGTCCGACTTGTCTGACCCGTCCGACCCCCCAAAAAAAAGAAACTACTAAAACTAACAATAAAACTTTTACAAAAATGGCAAAAGAAAAAAAGTATTTAACCCTTGATGGTAACGCTGCTGCGGCGCATATCGCGTATATGTTCACCGAGGTGGCTGCCATCTATCCTATCACGCCATCATCGCCCATGGCAGAGAATGTGGACGAATGGGCTGCTGCAGGTCGCAAGAACCTCTTCGGCGAGACAGTGTTGGTACAAGAGATGCAATCTGAGGCAGGTGCTGCAGGTGCTGTG
>JAZQSZ010000069.1:0-5919 GCA_045630365.1 Paludibacteraceae bacterium
AAGGCGCATCTTTTGTTCCTCTTGGAAGCGTTTGCTAGCGATCACAGAGTGCATAGACACGATCTGTGGTTTCTCGTTAGGTACTTCGATACCGATGGTACCTTTGCCAGGCATAGGGGCAATGATACGGATACCGATAGCCGCGAGCGAGAGCATGATGTCGTTTTCGAGTCCTTGGATCTTGGCGATCTTGATACCCGCTTTAGGTACGATCTCGTAGAGCGTGACGGTAGGACCGACTGTGGCTTTGATGGACTCGATCTCGATGTCGAAGTTGCGTAGGGTAGTGACAATGCGGTTGGCATTGGCCTGTTGTTCCTCTTGGTTGATGACAGGAGCGGTCTCGTTGTCATAGACTTTGAGGAGGTTGAGGGAAGGGAACTTATAGTGTTCGAGGTCCTTGCGTGGGTCGTATGGACCAAGTTTGCGGAGTAGGTATTCGGGGTCGTCCTCGGTGAGCTCGACTTCCTTGACTTTTGCTACATTGATGTCCACATCGTCCTGTGGTTCAGGGTCTTCTACGACAATAGTCTCCTCCTCTTTTGGGGTGTTGACATCGACCACAATAGCGGGGGTAGGTTCGGGTTCCTCGGTGAACTCTGGGTCTTGAGTAGGGATCGTTGGGATGAGTTCGATAGGGGTGGACTCAGCATCTTCGATGGGTTCGGTCTGGGTGGTCTCTTTTTTCTTGAAGAGGGAAAGAATCCAACGACCCGCTTGCTGGCAGTGCTCAACGAAATGTTTGTCCACTACGATGCAGAAAATGATGAGTGTAGCGATCAGGATGAGTGACATACCGATCCATTGGATATAGGATGTGCCCCATGCGGCTACTATTTGTCCGAAGGCGCCTCCCCAACGGAAGAATGAACCTACGCCTATCTGCTGCTGCACAAACCCGAGTGTGACAGATCCCCATACGAGGATAAAAAGCACGATGAAGAGTAGGCGCAAGCGGCGGAGTGGGAAGTAAATGATGAGTCGTGCAGAGTAGATGGCGAGTGCCACGAGTGCTGCCAAGGATACGATACCGAAAGTGCCATCGACCAACCAACGGGCGATGACGGCGCCGGGTAAACCGAGTGCGTTTTGGATTTCGTTGCGCATGGCTTGGCGCGCATCTGGTTGAACGACAATAGAATAGTCGTGACCGCCGGTGAAAAAGAAACTAATGAAGGCAACGACCAACATCAAGGTGATGACGGAGAGTATAATGCCTGAACAGAGTCGGAATTCGTAAGTCTGTACTCCCATTTGTAGTGAGGAGAAGATTTCTTTGAGGCTAGGTCTAGAGGTTTTGGTGGTGCTGTTTCTAGTGCTCGTGGATCGTGGAGCGGATGGTTGAGTTATTCTTCGTGCCATAGTTAATTGTTGATTTGGGCGCAAAGGTACAAAAAAAACTTGAATTATGCAAGTTTGGTGCTTAAAATTCTAAAAAATCAATACCTAACTTGCGTATGTAATTTTTTTTTAGTACTTTTGTGCGCTAAATTTGGGATACTAGCAAAATAGATGAATAATACGGTCAATACATATTACTTTTTGGGTATCGGTGGCATCGGTATGAGTGCTCTGGCGCGTTATTTTGTGGCTAAGGGTTATCGCGTGTTGGGATATGATCGTACAGCATCGCCATTGACTCATCAGTTGGAGGCTGAAGGCATAGAGGTGCAGTATGATGATGAGCTGGATGTAGTACGTACATTGGATGTAGCTACTACTGTTGTGGTACGCACGCCTGCTGTGCCAGAGGATACGCCCGTATATATGTATTTGCGCGAGCGCGAGTTCCGCATAATGAAGCGTGCAGAAGTGCTAGGATTGCTTACGCTTATGGCGCATGCGCTATGCGTGGCAGGTACGCACGGCAAGACCACTACGAGTACGATGCTGGCGCATCTGCTCTATGGGTCGAAATTGGGATGTAATGCTTTTTTGGGTGGTATATCCAATAACTATCATACCAATCTGCTCCTCGACACCAAGAGTGATTATGTGGTGGTAGAGGCGGATGAATACGATCGTTCGTTTCATCATTTGAGTCCGTATATGTCCGTGATAACCAGTATGGATCCGGATCATTTGGATATTTATGGTACTGAGGAGAGTTACTATGAGAGTTTTGCTCACTATGCCTCTTTGGTGACAGAAGCACTGGTGGTGAAGAAGGGTTTGTCGCTGAACACGGATGGTCTGAAGGCGAAGGTTTATACTTATGCGGTGGAGGAAGAGGCGGATTTTGCGGCGCATAATGTGCAGTATAGCGATGGGGTGATTGTGTTTGATTTTCACGCTCAGGGTCAGGTGCTAGCGGGTATGCGTTTGGGTGTACCTGTATGGGTGAATGTGGAGAATAGTGTGGCGGCTTTGGCGATAGGAAGTTTGTTGGGTTTGACTGAGCAGGAGTTGCGTGAGGGATTGGAGAGTTTTGCGGGTGTGTATCGGCGTTTTAATATGCATGTTAGGACTCCTCGCGTATGTTATATAGATGATTATGCGCATCATCCGGAGGAGTTGCGTGCAAGTATAGAGTCTGTTCGCCGATTGTATCCGGAGCGTCGATTGCTGGTGGTGTTCCAACCGCATCTCTACAGTCGTACGCGCGATTTTGCGGATGGGTTTGCTCAGGTGTTGAGTGAGGCGGATGGGTTGTTGTTGTTGCCTATTTATCCAGCGCGTGAGTTGCCGATAGCGGGTGTGACGAGCGATTGGTTGCTAGGGATGATGCCTGCAGGTAAAATGGCGCAGGTGGTGGAGAAAAATCAGTTGGTGGAGCGTGTGACGAGTGTGGTGGAGTCGTGGGCAGAACCATGTGTGGTGATGACTCTAGGTGCAGGAGATATAGACCGTATGGTACAGGATATTAAACAAAACCTTAATAGATATGAATAAAGTTACAAAAGTATTGTTGACCGTGGTGACAACGGTATGTTGTGCGGCGGTGTTGGTGGGAGGCATATGGTGCTCTCGCCAGGCAGACACATCCCTATGTACGCAGGTGGATGTGGTAGTAGAAGACAGTGTGTCTCGTCAGTATGTAGATGCGATGGAGGTAGAGGGTTATCTCAAGGCGCGTGGTTGTTATGCGCTTTCCAAAGCGATGTGCGAGGTGGATTGTCATATGATTGAGCAGGCATTGCTCAAGCACGAGATGATTCGTACTGCGAGTTGCTACAAGACGCCTTTTGGGGCGGTGCGTATTAGTGTGACGCAGCGTGTGCCTGTGTTGTGTGTAAAGACGGCGGAGGGACATTATCTGGTGGATACTGACAGACGGGTGATGCCTTATCGTTCGGGAATGAAACTGGATGTGCCTGTGTTTACGGGTGCGATTAGTAAGCGTGCTGCGACGGAGGAGTATTATGATTTTGTCTTGTGGTTGCAGGACAACTCCTATTGGGGCGAACGCATTCGCGATGTGTATGTGCGTAACCCCAAACTGGTGGTTTTGTCACAAAAGGACTATTCTGCCAAGATCGTGTTGGGTAACCTGGAGGGTTATGAAGATAAGTTGGCTCGTCTTCGTAGTTTGTATAAGAAAGGTTTTGATGTGCTAGGTTATCCAGAGTGCCGCGAATTGGACTTGCGCTATGCAGGACAAGTGGTGAGGAGGTAGGTGAGAGTTGAGAGTTAAGAGTCGAAAGTTGAGAGTTAAGAGTTAAGTGTTAAGAGAGATGAAAAATAATATACAATCTTCTGTGTTGGTGGCTGTCGATATGGGCAGTCAGTCCTTCCGTGCTATGGCGGCAGAGATGACTCCGTCGGGGGCTCTGCGTGTCTTAGGCGTGGAAGAGTCGAGCCAAAAATGTTGTGTTCATCGAGGAGTAGTGGAGAATACGAGCGATGCAGGATATATGCTTACGAGCGTGATCAAACTGCTAGGCAATCGTATTCGTAAGCAGGTGGGTAACGCCGCATTTATATGTGTGGGCGGTCAATCGATGAAAGTAGGAACAGTACCTTCGACCCGTGATTTGGGTTGTAAACGCGAAATAACATCGGATATACTCGCTAAGATGGAGTGGGAGTGTAAGGAGAAACTGGAGAAAAAACATCCAGACATAGCGGTGTTGGACCTTATTCCTAGTTACTTCCGATTAGATGGCACGGAGCAATCCCATGAACCTACTCCAAACCAGCGTGCGGAATTTCTGGAGGGATACTATAATGCCTTCTGTGGTAAAAAGGAATTGGAGGAAAAGGTAGAAAAAACCTTCCAACGCACTGCCTTGGTGAAGGAGAAAATGTATGTTCGTCCAGAGGTGCTGATGAACGCTCTGACCTCCGAGGAGGAGATGAAAAATGGTTGCGCCGTGTTGGATCTAGGTGCGCAGACGAGTACCCTGACAATCCACAAAGGTGGAGAGTATTTGTATAACCAAGTGGTGCCTTTGGGAGGTTACGATATCACCGAGGCAGTGGAGCAATTGGGCATATCCTTGATGCAAGCCGAGCGTCTGAAATGCATCTATGGTGTGGCATGTGCAGATATGCTGAAAGTCAATCGTACTTATCTGCTGACCAATCCAGAGGGCGAGAAGATCTCTGTGAGTGCAGTTCAACTGGCAGAGGTGATCTCTGGCAAGTTGGCGGAGATGCTCACTCCTCTGATGGAGGCCCTGAACAAAGAAACCGGCATAGAGATCTTGTATGTGACGGGTGGCGGTGCGATGTTGAATGGCATAGTAGGGTATATCCAACGTATGACTAGCGTGAAAGTGATGGGTGGTTCGCATGCCGCATGGTTGACAGCAGATACTCCAGATGAGTATTGTATGCCGCAGTATGCATCCTTGGTGGGAACGCTGTTGCTGGGAGCGGAACATCGTAAGACGCATCCGCAGACAAGTAGTTATTCGGGAAACAAACCTTTGATCGAAAAGATCAAGGAACGTACTCTTATATTGTTTACCGATCAAGGTGAAGAGGGTAAAAAATAAATTGTAGAACAGGATTAACACAAAATATATGGATATTAGTAATACATTGTTAGAGGGTCTTGATATTCAGGAGTCTATAATCAAAGTAATGGGCGTAGGTGGCGGTGGCTGTAACGCGATTAACTATTTGTACAAACAGGGTATTCAGGATGTGACATTGCTGGTTTGTAATACCGACAAGATGAGTTTGGCGGGCAGTAGTGTGCCCAGCAAGTTGCAGATTGGTAACGGTTTGGGTGTAGGTGGTAAACCTGAAAAAGCGAAACAATATGCAGAGGATGATCGTGAGCGTATTCGTGAGGCGCTCGATGATGGTACCAAGATGCTCTTTATCACTGCTGGTATGGGTGGTGGTACCGGTACGGGTGCTTCGCCAATCGTGGCAGAGGTGGGTAAGGAGATGGGAATCCTGACTGTGGGTATTGTGACTATTCCTTTTGCTTTTGAGGGTCCAAAAAAGATCCAGAAGGCGATGAATGGTGTGGCTCAGTTGGCAGAGCAGGTGGACGCGATTGTGGTGATTAACAATGAGAAGTTGCGTCAGATTTATTCGGATTTCAACTTGTTGAATGCTTTCTCTAAGTCGGATGATGTGGTGGCTAATGCTGCGCGTTCGATAGCAGAGATTATCACCAAACCAGGATATATCAACACCGACTTTACGGATGTGTATAACACGCTTATTGGTGGTGGTGCTTCTATTATTAGTGTGGGTACGGCGAGTGGTGAGAACCGTGTGGCTAATGCTATTCATGAGGCCTTGCATTCGCCTCTGATCAATACCGAAGTGAAGGGTGCAACACGATTGTTGTTGCAGATATATTGCTCTACGGAGCACGCGATTATTATGTCTGAGATCGACCAGATACACGATTTTGTGCGTGAGGTGGGTGATGATGTGGAGGTACAATGGGGTGCTGCGGTTGATGAGGAATTGGGCGAAAAAGTGCGCGTGACGATTATTGCTACTGGTTACGAG
>JAZQSZ010000070.1:0-2454 GCA_045630365.1 Paludibacteraceae bacterium
TAAGGTAGATGGTGATCAATACACTTCCAATGGGGTGCGTATTACTGTTCTTCCACCAGATAATGTGAGCGCAAGTTCTTCTGCTGCCTCAAAAAGTGCAAATGGAACGAGCCAACAGAGTGAATCCACCAATGTGTCTGCAGAAAACATCTTTATGCGTACGCTCGTGTCCAAAACGAAGGTACACGAACAAGAGGCTATCCTCCTGACCTATAAACTCTATTTTGCGGGCGTGGATGTGGCACAGTTTACCAATAATACTCGTTTGCCAGAGTTCAAAGGATTTCTCAAACAAGATCTTGAAATAGGCGAGATACAAACCGAATTGGAGCATTATAATGGTCGCAACTACCAAACAGCGGTGTTGTATCGTGCCTTGTTGTTCCCTCAACGAAGTGGGGATATAAAGATCGATCCTGCTCACTTTGAGGCCGTGCTTCGTGTACAAAATCGTGCTCAAGTGCGTAGTATATTTGATGACTTCTTTAATAGTTATACGACAGCACTTAAACCTCTAGAAGCAGCGGGTGTGACCATTCATGTAGAACCTCTTCCTGCAGGTAAACCAAGTGGTTTTAGTGGCGGTGTGGGTCAGTACTCAATCAGTAGTAAGATATCTAGCACAGAGTTACAAGCCAACGAAGCAGTGACTTTGACGATCACTATTCAGGGTGCGGGCAATATGAAATTGCTCAAAACCCCAGCAGTAGATTGGCCAGAGGGATTTGAGGTGTATGATCCGAAAGTGACCAATAACTTTAAAAATACTACCTCCGGCATGAGTGGCACAAAGGTAGTTGAGTACCTGGCTATTCCACGCGCAGGTGGTACTTACACGATTCCTCCTATCGTATTTGCGTACTATGATACCAAGGAGGATGCCTATCGTACGCTTTATACCCCTGAATATACCTTGAATATTGCGCGTTCTACTAGTGAGGAAAATGCTGGTGCCGTAGTTAACAATTTTGTTAATAAAGAGGATATTCAGCAACTGGGTACCGATATTCGTTATATTTATACAGGTACTGCACCTGTGGCAGAGAAACAACCTGTGTTGCAATTTGGAACATGGTTATTCTGGTTATGTTATATATTGCCATTGCTGATGGCTGCGGTATTGTTTGTTGTCTTCCGCAAGAAGATCAAGGAAAATGCAGATATCACTCGCTTGCGTTATAAGAAGGCCAATAAGGTGGCTCAACGTCGTTTGAAAACCGCAGAACAACTTTTGCGTGAGAATAAGAAAGAAGCATTCTACGAGGAGATTGAGCGTGCAGCATGGACTTATCTAAGTGATCGATTGTCTATTCCTACTGCTCAACTCAACAAAGAAAATATAGCACAAATCCTGCGTGAGAAAGCAGTGAATGACCAACTTATTCAGGAGGTCTATCAGGTATTAACAACCGCCGAGTTTGCTCGCTATGCACCGACTACGGATCATGCGATGCAAGATATGTATGATACTACTACGCGATTAATCAATGCGCTAGAAGACCAAAAACTTTAAGTATTAACGATAAATATAGATAATTATGAACTTACTCCTCATATTTCTTTCGACGCTATTTGTGGATGCCAACGCACTATATGCTGAGGGTAACTACGCAGAGGCCACATTGATGTACGAGCAGGTGGTTGCTCAACAGCCTTCTGCGGAAGCATACTATAATCTGGGTAATGCTTATTTTAAACAAGGTGAATTGGCACAATCTATTTTGGCATACGAGCGTGCATTGCGTCTCAAACCTTCGTATAAAGATGCACAATACAACTTGCAGTTTGCTCAATCTCGTATTGTGGATGATATAGAAGATACACAGTCCTTCTTCCTATCCAATTGGATGCGTGCAGTACGCAATGCATTGAGCATGCAGGCATGGATGTGGGTGTCTATCTGTCTGTTCCTCATCATGTTGATTGGTTTCTTCTTGTTTGCTTTTAGTCCAATGGTTTGGCTGCGCAAGACTGCGTTTTACTGTAGTGTTGTAGCTTTGGTAATATCTATCGTAGCTTGCGTGAATGCTAGCAGTTTGTATCAACGCGATACAGAGCGTGCTGAGGCTATTATTACACAGGGAATCGTGAATGCTAAGTCTTCTCCTGATCGTTCAGGAACAGATTTGTTTACGATTCACGAGGGCACAAAAGTGATTATTACTGAGACTATTGGTGATTGGTGTTGTATTCATGTTGGTAATAATGTGGGTTGGATGCAACTTTCACATTTGGAACGAATTTAATTAGGTTAATAGATATGTCAGTACATGTACAAAATACGCGTATGACAACCACACGTCTGCGCAAAATGAAGCAAGAGGGCGAAAAAATCGCCATGTTGACCAGTTATGATTTTACATTAACACGTTTATTGGATGAGGCGGGAATAGAAATGATTCTTGTGGGTGATAGCGCCTCTAATATCGTATGTGGAAACAAATATACTCTTCC
>JAZQSZ010000071.1:0-2091 GCA_045630365.1 Paludibacteraceae bacterium
TCAAACGAATAGAATGTAAACAACAATCTATTCAACAGATATTACAAATCACACAACAGAGTTGGGTACATGCCTTCTACATTAGTCTGGCGCATAATTTTGGTTTTCACACCAATGGAATAGCGTTTGAGACCTTAGCCATCAACACCCCACTCTCGTGCCTACAAAAACATCGAGATAGTCTATTTCAAATAACAGCCATACTGCTAGGACAGTCTGGACTATTGAACGACACCACAGCCATAGATGACGAACGAAAGGCGCTATGGAAGGAATACGAGTTTCTACGTAAGAAATTCACATTAACGCCCATGAATCCTGTCGTATGGAAAAAAGCACGAATGCGTCCACAAAACGCACCAGAAATACGCATACGACAATTTGCACAATTGATACATCAAGGAGAATTCTTGTTTGCGGAATTGATGCAAGCACAAGATATAAATAGGATGGTGAAAATACTACAACCACAAATAAGTGAAACTCCACAACTAAAAACCATCCCTACAATGGGAAGAAAATCCATTGACATCCTACTAATCAATACCGTCCTGCCCTATAAGTATGCGTACAGCCAATTGCAGCAAAAGGCTAACACTGATATTACAAAACTAATGGAAGAAATACCTGCTGAAGATAATAATATTATCAAACAATGGAAACTACTAGGACAAAGTATCCATTCCGCAGCAGATACACAAGCACTTTTACATTTATACCAAAGCTATTGTCAACCCCATCAATGTTACAATTGTCAGGTAGGCAATAAGATTTTTGCTCAAAAACAATTATCACTTTTTTGAAACATAATAACTAAATTTAATAACAATGAAAAAAATCTTATTTTTAATGGCAATGACCCTGGGTATCATATCTTGTGGTCAAAACAGCAAAGTAGAAGATCGTAACGCTTCTACTCAAAATCCAATTATGCCTATCATCTACGCAGGTGATACGCTGAGTATCTATTTGACCGATTACTTACCACAAGTAGAGGATTGGAACACGCTCAAGTTCTTCACGGAACCTAGCTACCAAGTAGTCGGCATGGAGAACGGTATTTTAGCCTTGATAGGCGATTATACATTGTCTATCCTTACTGTGCTCGACGATGCAACAGGTATCAAGTATGATATACCTATCGTTCCAAAGAACAACTACGAGGTAGGTTTAGCAACAAAATCTTACACCGATTCTACTATCACTATCAGCGTACTTAACTCCTACGAACATCTACAATTCCGCATTTTATGGCAAGATCAACGTGCAAATGAGTATGTAGAATATGGTCAATACGAGCCACAAGCAACCATTACCATCGAGCCAGAATGGCGTCAAAGTGAAGGTCGTACATTCATTCGCGTATATGCCCTTGGTGATGGCAAAAACCTCAACGATTTGCTCATCCCTTTGGAGAATGGCAAAGTAGTCAATGATGCAGCTCAACTAACTCGTCACGATGACCAAGCACAGATACTTTACTCATTGATGATTGACCGTTTTGAGAATGGCAACAAGAAAAATGACTGGAAAATGAACAGTCCAGAGGTACTAGATATCGTTGATTATCAAGGTGGTGACATCGCTGGTATCACCAAGAAAATCAAAGATGGTTTTTTCGCTGAATTGGGTATCACTACCATCTGGATTTCTCCTATCACACAAAACCCTTGGGATGCATGGGGCATGAATATCTTCCCTAATGGCAATAAATACGATAATACCAAGACTTATACCAAATTCTCTGGTTATCATGGCTATTGGCCTATTTTTGCTACCGTTGTGGATAAACGATTTGGCACAGACCAAGAGTTACAAGAAATGCTTGCTACCGCACACGCACACAATATGAATGTGGTATTGGATTACGTGGCTAATCACATGCACATCAACTCCCCTACCCTCCAACAAAACCCTGATTGGCACACCGATAGTATTTTGCCTGATGGACGTCGCAACTTCGAGTTGTGGGATGAGGCTCGTTTGACTACATGGTTTGATGTACATATCCCTACCCTAGATTTGGAGCGCGCAGAAGTATGTGGTCCTATGACCGACTCTGCTTTGTTCTGGTTGGACAATTTTGCATTT
>JAZQSZ010000072.1:0-3869 GCA_045630365.1 Paludibacteraceae bacterium
TGCACATCAAGTAAACGTATATTTTTGGCTTATTGATGCCATTGCATCAGGTCATCTAACGCGTCAAGACATCAATAGCCGTTGGTCACGTTGTCGGTACAACGATGACCATGAAGATGAAATACCAGAGCGCCGTTTTCATCGATATAAACAGGAGATTGAAGAGATTTTTGATGTAGAAATCAAGTGTGACCGTTCACGCGGTTGTGTGTATTACATTGAAAACAAGAATGATATCAACGGTGGAGCTACGCGCAAATGGCTACTCAACGCCATGTCTGTACACTCCATGTTGGATCAAGCACAAGATATGAGCGAACACATCTTGTACGAAGATATTCCACTAGGTACACAATACTTGACTTCTATTGTAGATGCTATACGCACACGTACTCGATTAAAAATCACATACCACAATTTTGAACGAAACGAGACATACGACTTTCTACTATCCCCATATTGCCTTAAAGCCTTCAAACAACGCTGGTATGTAGCAGGCTGTCCATCTACCCACCCTACTGAAACGCGTGTCTATGCCTTAGATAGGGTTCAGCGAATCGAACTGACCAATAATGAGTTTACTTATCCTAAGAAATTCAACGCACATGCCTTCTTTTCTCCCTACTATGGTGTATTCCGTAATATAGATCCTAAAAAGATTATTATTGAGGCGAATGAGAAATCAACACGATTTCTCCGTCTGTTACCACTGCATGCTTCACAAAAAGAAATACGACAACATCTCAACTACACTTACTTTGAATATTTTGTAGCACCTACTTTTGATTTTATTCAAGAACTACGTACCCACGGAACAGATATTCGAATCGTTGAGCCATCCTCTCTTGTTAAGGTATTCAAAGACGAGGCAAAGAGAGCATACCAAATGTATTGTAAAAAGAAGAAACCAACAGATACTGAAGGATAAATAACGATAAAAAACGTTATATTTCACTAAAAAATGCACTTTCTATAAAAAAAGTGCATTTTTTTTGCATTTTTTTATTCACACTGACAAGTTTTAGCAGTTTGATGTAGTAATTTTGCACCGTCAAACAAAAAATGAGACAATTCACTATCATTATTAACTACTAAACAACTACAATTATGCAACTAGAATTGAACTTTACCCCAGCAATTGACATGAAAGCGACAATGAAAGATTTTTGTGAAAACTTTTACAGCATTCTTATTTCTATGCAAATAATTGCTTCTCCAACAAAGTAAGTTATATACTTAAAATACGTTATTTATCATTTATTATTCACCTTTTCAATTTTATTATTATGACAACTACTACTTACCAGGTGGATCAAGTAACCACCAACAAGATGAAAGATTATCGTGCACATCTCCGCACTATTACAAATGGTCTAGAAGAAATGGCAAAAGCAGCAGGTAGAACTAAATTCACAAAGAATCAGTTACTACGTGAGTGTTATAACTTACTAGACAAAGAATTATTCACCTTTGAGCAATGGAAGGAACAAGGCGCATATGTACGCCGTGGCGAACATGCATATCTATTTTGGGGTAGTCCAATTACCACAGAGGAAGGTTATAAGTTTTGCCCTATCCAATTTCTCTTTAGTCGCGAGCAAGTGCGCTTCAAAACTGTAGATTAAACGCTTCATAAATTTTAGGTTTTTTTTGACATTATTAAACAAAGAAAACGAGTTGCCAAGGAAGAGGCAACTCGTTTTTGATTTATCCCCAATTAATTATTGGGATTATATAATACATAAATTTATTTTACTTGCACACCTGCAACATTGTAAACATTCTCACCACGCATGATCAATACTTGACCATTTTGCATCACTTTCACAGCACTCTCACCGATAGTTACATCCTCCACACCAGTAGAAGTAGCAACCTTAACTACGATTTGAGTAGCACGAACTTGGTTAGTTGATGCGGTAAATACTACCTCATTAGCAGAGCCTGTCCATGTTCCTACAGCACCTGAATAAGAATAGCTTCCATCAGCCACTGTGAAGCAACCAGGACCATACTTCGCATCATCATTTGCTGTACATGTAAACTCAACAGATACGATATTATCTACAGTAGAAGTGATAGTAAGAGTTTCGTTCTTGTAAATACGATAGTGGTTCTCATTGTTATAAGTACCAATGATACCCTTTGTTACATCAAGGGTAACACCCTCTTTAGAAACAGAATAAGGAGTTTGGTTAGCAGCATCCAATGAAGCATTACCTTTATCTACGTCAGCATCAAAAGTAACAGCGCCTGTTGATGTACCTGGGTTATCGTTACCTGGATTATCTGTGCCAGGGTTGTCTGTATTACCATCCTCTTCACCATCATTATTGTCATCTGGATTTTCATTACCACCTTGATTATTATCACCACCTTCGCCGTTGATAGTTACAACTACTTGAGTAGCACGTACTTGGTTAGAAGAAGCGGTAAATACTACCTCACTAGCACTACCAGACCATGTACCCTTTGCACCTGAATAGGTGTAATTACCTGTTGACCATGTGAAGCAACCAGGACCATATTTAGCATCATCGTTTGCAGTACATGTGAACTCTACTGAAGTGACATTACCTACTGTAGAAGTAACAGTCAAAGTTTGATTTTTGTAAATACGATAGTGCATCTCGTTGTTGTAAGTACCGAGAATTCCACTAGATACTGTTACTGTTACACCATCTTTTGTAATGGTATACGCAGCAGCGTTGTTAGAATCGGTTCCTGCATTACCTTTATCAACGTCTGCATCAAAAGTAATAACAGTTGCAAAACTCATCACACTGAAGAGCATTGCGCTAAGTAAAAGAGTAAATTTTTTCATACATTTTTGTTTTTTAGTTAATATTTTAGTTTATATTTCGTTCAGAGTTTTAACCTCTCCATTATCTACTTGAAATAATTTAGCATCAAACTGCTCTTGGCTCAATATCTTGGTCAAGTGTTGGCGGTCTGTATCCGTGATAAAGATTTGTCCAAATCGCTCATCGCCAACTAGTTGTACAATTCTCTCAACTCGCTCACTATCCAACTTATCAAAAATATCATCCAACAACAAGATAGGTTGCGTATTGAGTATCTGTTTGGCATTCAGGTATAGCGCTTGTCCCAGTTTCATCGCCAAGAGATAAGACTTTTGCTGTCCCTGACTACCAACCCTCTTCAAAGGATATGAGCCTAACATCATCTCCAACTCATCCTTGTGTACACCTTGAGACGTCCATCCAAGAATAAGGTCGCGTGAGCGTGTACGCGCAAGCGATTCTAAAAGGTCACGTTCATGCAACTGGGATTGGTAAGTCAGCGATACTTGCTCCTTATCATCCGAAATGGCACTATATACTTGTTGGAAGTATGGTACAAATTGCTCTATGAATTGTACACGAGCCTGATATATTGGCATTGCATGAGAAACCATCTGTTGCTCTAGCACTTCCATCAGAGTATCTGGTAATTGCTCTGGTTGCTCGGCATATTGTTTGAGCAACGCGTTACGTTGCTTGAGAAGAATATTGTATTGGGTTAAATGCTCCAAATAGGATTTACTATATTGGGAGATAACTCCATCCATGAACTTACGTCGCTCATCACTACCCTCTACCACTAGTTCGTTATCTTGTGGACTAACCATTACGAGCGGTATTAAACCTATATGATCTAAGAGTCGCTTATAATCTTTCTTGCCACGGCGAAATTGCTTCTTCACGCCACGCTTAATACCACAACTAATTATCTCGTCGTTATCCATATTTTGGTATCTACCTTGAATCATTGCCATATCCTCATCATGTTGGATATTTTGACTATCGATGGCATTGTAAGCAGATTTGGTGAAACTTAGATAGTAAATTGCATCCAATATGTTTGTT
>JAZQSZ010000073.1:0-15064 GCA_045630365.1 Paludibacteraceae bacterium
CCATGCGAAAGAGGACTCTACAGCTAATCGTCGTCTCGTGTTCGCTAAACTCAAACAAAAAACTGTTGTTACTGAGCTCTTCCAAAACGTAGCAGAGAAGATCGCTAACCGCCCAGGTGGTTATACTCGTATCCTCCGTACTGGTTTCCGTCTTGGTGACGCAGCTGAGATGGCTATCATCGAGCTCGTAGACTACAACGAGAACATGCTTAAGACTCCTAAGGCTGCTAAGAAAACCACACGTCGTGCTGGTAAGAAGGCTGCTCCTAAGGCTGAAGAGGCTACCGTTGAGGCTCCAGTAGCAGAGAGCGCAGAGTAATTAAATACTCAATATAAAAAAACTGTCTAACAATCTCGTTAGACAGTTTTTTTATGCTAGTTATGCTAGTCACGCTAGGTTTACTAGTAAACAAAAAAGCCGCTAAACTAGCGGCTTTACTTAGTTGCGGAGGAAGGGATCGAACCAACGACCTTCAGGTTATGAGCCTGACGAGCTACCACTGCTCTACTCCGCGATATATATCCCAATTGATACGGGTCAACTGAAATCGAGTGCAAAGGTACTGCTTTTTTTTGATATGACCAAATTTTTGGTGAGAAAAATGTTTTTTTCTATGTTTGTCAACACATTTGATCGATTATTATTGTTTAATCGTTGTCAAAATCGAATAATGTAGGTGAGTCGTTATCAAAACGTTTTAGGATATTTCGCATCAATGTCTCGCGAATAAGTTTGGATCGATTGCTCACTGTATATTGATTACAATAGCGCTCCAATGCACGCATCTCACTATCATTGAGCATGATAGATACCTTGTGCTTGCGTGGCTCTGGTTTGGATTTATATTTCTTATTTATTTTCATTAGAATTGTATGCCAATCGTTGCTCCTATGGTGATGAAATTACAACCTACATTATTCGTGTATTCCTGCTTGTTTATGATCTCTGTAATTTCGGTATGAGTGTTTTGCCATTCTGCACACGCACTGAGTAATAAAGCAAGATTACTATTAACTTGATATGTCCAACCAGCGGATGCACTCAGACAAATACCTCCTTTTGTTGCTTTGTTTGTAGAACATCCATAACCTAAACTCATACAGATATGGGGTGCGTGCTGCTTTGGGATAAGAGGCATAGAAACCACTGCTTGAATAGGAATAAACGTGTAATTATCTTCGGGTAACATCTTGGTTCTAAAACCCACACTTCCACCTACTAAAATCGGAGTGGTGCCAATCTTCTTGCTTCCTAGTATCAAGTCAGCACCAATCTGTCCTCCCCAACCCTTATTGGGTAGATATACTGCACCACCATGTGCTTGCACGCGTACAGCAACTTTTTTGTTGCTTGTAGTAGATTCTGGGGTAGTGCTAGTTGTGGTGATAGTCTGGTCTTCCTGTATCGATTGGACTTCGCTTCGTGGGTATTGGTAACGTGTACCATCTTTCTTCTTGATGATTACCACATCTTCATTTAATAGCGTAATTTCTCCTTGTATGCGTTGTCCAGAGTTTAATACTACGACCTCCGCCATCATCATAGATGATAGCAGACAAGTAAAAAGGAGAAATATGTACTTGTAGTTTTTCAAAATACTCAATATAGACTGCAAAGGTACTAATTTTTGTAGATATGTGCAAATCCTAATCTAAAAATCCTATTCTACCAATACAAAGTCTATTAATTTTCGTTCCACATCTACTTTTGTTACTCGCACTCGCACTGCATCTGACAGGGTGTAAGTCTTTCCACTACGGGCTGCTACAAGACAATAATTATCCTCGTCAAACTGCATATAGTCGTGTGGCTCGATGGTTCTAATTGGCACTAGACCTTCAGTCATTGTGTTTGTCAATTGAACAAACAGTCCGAATTCTGTCACTCCACTCACAATCGCATCAAACTCTTCACCCAGGTGACGGCTAATCCATCGTGCATGCATTTGCTTGATAGAGTCACGCTCTGCAGCTTGGGCACCCATCTCGCAATCGGTAGAATGAACACATGCTTGCTCTAGTTCTTCTTGTTCGCTGCGACATAGAGCTTTGGATTGGAGTAAGTATTTTGCTACCAAACGATGCACCATCATATCTGGATAACGACGAATAGGTGATGTGAAGTGCGTATAGTATGGGAACGCCAATCCGTAGTGACCGATATTATCGGTTGAATACACCGCTTTGGCCATGGCGCGGATAGTGAGTGTCTCCACAAGGGTTTGTGATGGATGACCTTGGCAGTTATCCAATAGAGCATTGATTTGCTTATGGGTTGCGCCTCCATTGGATGAGGTCTTTAAGTTGAAACCAAATCGCTTGATGAAAGTAGCTAACTTGCTCAGTTTCTCAGGATCAGGATTCGCGTGTACACGATAAACGAAAGGATATTTATTATTTTTCTCGCCATTTTCTGTCTTGCCTTTTTTTCCTATTTCTGTAGCTACAATACGATTGGCGAGCAACATAAACTCTTCAATCAAGTGATTGCTGTCATACGACTTGTGGAAGAGTATCTCTATTGGTTCTCCTGCTTCATCTAGACGGAAATGCACCTCTGTGCTCTCAAAATTGATGGCTCCATGGCGGAATCGATTAGCACGTAGAACCTTGGCTAGTTTATCTAGACCTTGGATGGCTTGCGATACGGCAGGTAGGTCTGTTCCTACCATGCTGCACTCTTTCTGCTCCAATATATCCTGTGCCTGACGATAGGTGAGACGATAGTTCGAACGAATAACTGTGCGGCATATCTTGTGTTTGAGCACTTTGGCTTCTTCGTCCATTTCCACGATTACTGACATACATAGTTTGTCCTCGTTGGGACGCAAACTACATAACTCATTACTCAGTCGCTCGGGTAACATAGGGATCACCCTGTCCACCAAATAGATACTTGTTCCGCGATGATAGGCTTCTTCGTCCAATGCGGTTTGTTCTTCCACATAATGCGTCACATCGGCTATATGAATACCGATTTGATAGTTCCCGTTATCTAGTAGTTGAAAGGACAATGCATCGTCAAAATCCTTAGCCTCGTCTGGATCTATGGTAAAAGTGAGCACATCGCGCATATCGCGACGGCGCATTATCTCTTGTTCAGGAATAGCTAGTCCTGGTAGTTTCTTTACTTCTTTTAGTACTACCTCTGCAAATCCCTCAGGGATAGTGTATTCACCTTCTTTTTTGGATTTTTGAGACTGCGTTGGCTCTGTTTGTTTGTTTCGCTCTTTACGTAGATGCGCTCTCTCACGGCGCATTCGCTTAGCTATGAGGTCTTTGGTTTTCATTTGTCAAAATATGAATAGTTAATGCTTGGTTTTACTTGTAATATGCTACAATAATCATGCCTTATTGTAGTTTTTTCTTCCATTGCATAGCTCTATGTGCTGCTTGTTGGGTTAGGCGTTTATGCTTTGGAGTCATTTTGTCGTTTTTATACTTGTTGGTGCAGCAATTCTTACCTGTCAATAACTCATACCATACGCATGCTGCGGTATAACGACCATACTCATAGTTCAAATGATAACCATCTCTACAGAGTGTATCACCTAGTTTAGTCTGACGTGCTAGAGTGATAGCTTTTCCACATGGAATCAACACCAATTCCGGATGGTTGTTGAGTAGTGCGATTGTTGCATTGTGGATGCTATCATCCATAATCTGTTGGTTCTTTTGATAGCGTGGGTATTCAGGATGCTTTGCGTCCTGGGAGTATGACCATGTCTGCATCCAACAGAGTGTGGCATGGGGTTGATAAGCGCGTACAGTGTCAATCAAATCGGACAAATATGGTTCATAACTACCTTGTATGCCACTATCATGACTGGCTTGTTGCAGCGAGATATAGTCCCATTGCATCAGTCTTAGCGCTTGGCGAAGGGAGTAACCTTCGTTAGGAGTTCTTACTCCATGCTCTATATATCTAAAACTATAGGCTGCGGTATCCTTGTGTAAGAAGGTGTAGTGCTGCTCCAACGAACAACCTCCGTAGTATAGATTACCAATGACGATAGGTTGCTTACCTTCTTGGCAGAGTGGGGCTAACTCTTGTTCTACGGCATCCCAAGAGAAACTATTACCGATGCACAATATGCGGATGGTATCATTAGCGTGGATAGTGCTGAGCATAGCACCAAAACATAATACGACTAGCAGAGAATAAATCTTGTTCATAGGAGAATAAAATGCATTAATTAGACTACAAAGGTACTGCTTTATTTTGAAATATGCAAAAAAAGTAGTACTTTTGCACAAAATTAGTAGTATAACTATGCGACTCTTTCGATTCTTACCCCTTCTCTTGGGTTGTCTTATTCTTGTTCTGCCCACTCAGGCTTCTTTGCGTTATGCATATGCTGATAGTGTCATCCTCTCTGCTATCCACGACTCGTTGATTCCAGGTGCAGTACTTTGTGTGGTGGATAACCAGGATGTTGTTTATCTTCAAGCGTATGGGCAACGCCGTGTTGTTCCTGAGCAAGAACTCATGACACCCCAAACCATTTTTGATCTTGCATCGGTAAGCAAACCTCTTGGCGCAGGTACAGCTATGCTAATGCTATGTGCGGAGGGCAAAGCCAGTGTCGATGATTACGTGTCGCAATATATTGAGAATTACCACTCGGATGTTCAAATTCGCCATTTGATGACACACTACTCGGGTCTGCCTGCTTATATGAATGCTACTCGACTAGATAGTATTTTTTCTTCTCGCACGATTCCTCCTCATCTCTACCCTCATTATATGATCGATACTATAGCTCGTTGCTATCGTCCTTCTAAGGTCGGGGAGAAATACCGCTATTCTTGTCTTAATTTCATTAGTTTGCAAGGAGTAGTAGAATCAATCGTAGGCATGGATATTAATCGCTATTTACGCTCTACTTTGTATGCGGATTTAGCCATTGCTATGGGTTGGTTGCCTGATTCTTCCTTGCTCGAACAAATTGCACCTACCGAATGCCAAGATACCTGTTGCTTACACGGTCAGGTGCACGATCCGCTAGCGCGTGTCATGATGAAGGGCATCTCCGGTAATGCGGGACTGTTTGCTACAGCACAAGAGGTGGCTGCTTGGGCGATATGGTTTATGCAGTTGCCACAGGAGGTTCGCGAGAAGGGATGCAATGCGGGATTATGGACCGATACGGTTGCGACTTCCGTGGGCAATGAGCAACGATGCCGCCATACGGGTTATACCGGTACGAGTGTGACACTTATGCCTCAGTCGGGTAGGGCGCTCGTTCTGCTCACCAACCGTGTTCACCCTAAGGATGAACATAGTTTGGGCGATTTGCGTCGCAAACTCAATGAGTGGTTGATACCTTAGTATCCGATCTTTTTGAGGTAATTCAGTACGATTTCACCGATGATAGGGCTCTTGTATACGAATGAGCCATGGTCCTCGTTTGGGACAATATATAGTTCACCTTGTGGGATGTTATGAGCTATCATTTGTGTATGAGCTGGGTCAATCAGATCTCTTTCACCCGCTGTTATCAAAGCAGGACATTTTATTCCTTGCATATCTTTGTCGGTCATTTGGGGCTCTAGGAGCATCATCTTGGTTAGCGGTGGGATGGAGTCTTTTTCTAGTTCCTTTTTCAATTCTTCCCAAAAACTAGCCACCACCCCTTCTGGATAGAGGTTGGCTCCCGCTGTAATGATAGCGCTGGCTGTCTGTGGATGTAGAACTTCCATTTGCAAGGCAATATTTCCACCATCGCTCCATCCAAAGATAGCGGGATGGTCGATGTCTAGCTTCTCGATGAATTCGTACAAATCGTTGGCCATATCTATGTAATGATACTCATTGAGTGGCGCATTAGCTCCTTGTCCGCGAGAGTCAAGGGCATAAACTAGATAACCAGCAGAATCTAGTTGATCCACCATCACCGATAAGTGGTCATGTTCGCCGCTATTGCCGTGTAGCAGAATGACGGGTTTATCTCCTTCGTTTCCTTGTACTTTATACACGATATTTACACCATTGACATCTATGTTGCGTATTTCGTTCAAGTCATCTGAACGAAAGGCTGGTATCAAGCATAGCCAGATACTAGCAAACAATAATAGGAATGGATACTTTGGTTTTTGAGTGTCTTGCATAGTCTTTCTTGTCGTGTTTTAAACAAAAAGTGCCTAACATTTCCATGTTAAGCACTCTTTTTCTTTTGGTACCGCGAGCGGGACTTGAACCCGCACAGCCATCACTGGCCAAAGGATTTTAAGTCCTTCGTGTCTACCGATTCCACCATCGCGGCTCAAAATCGGGTGCAAAGGTACAACAATTTATGCACATTTGCAAGAAAAATCGTATTTTTTTGTAAAATACCTAGTATTAGGTATTGCTAGGTTGTAAAAAAAGCAGTAATTTTGCAAACTGAAATAATTTCGCATAAAAATGCAGGCAAAAGAGTACATAGTTGATGGATTGCAGGTGCAAGAGGTGGATGCCCGTTTTTTGGAAACGGACTTGATTCGCACGGCCGAACTAATTGACCGTCACCAACCTTTTGTCGTGCTCTTGACGCACTATGAAGAACTGCTCAAAACCCAGCATACTTTAGATTATTCGCTTCTGAGTAAACTCTTTGGTATTCCGATTGGACTTGCTGAAGATAAGTTGCGCATGGTGCATGGTGAAGTGGATTTTCGCCATATCCATGTTACCTATGGTAAGGATGTGGAAGCAGCGATTGATCAGATTATCCATGTGATCGTTACTTTGCCAGATATCCGAGAGAAATACTCCAAGCGGTATATGGCTATTCGTCTGCTAGAACGTCCCGACGAGATGTTGGCACTATTGCCTCACTCGGACGAGCTTATCCGTGTGGCTAACGACCAACGTCAGCGTTTGCAATCCAAATACAGCATGTCTGCCAAGGAGGTTATCGCACACGCACGCCGCGGTTTTGTACATGGTGCACTAGAAGAGACCTTGACCCACGCACAACACGATACGGGTCACTCATGGGCCGATCGTGTAGACAAGATACTGACGAACAAATGGGTGGGTCTGCCCCTATTGATGCTTGTGCTATGGTTGGTCTTTGAGTGTACTTTTACGTTGGGATCGTATCCACAGGGGTGGATTGCGCAAGGTGTAGATGCATTGGTGAACTGGTTACATATTCTCATGCCAGACACTTGGTGGACAAGCATGCTACTCGATGGCGTATTGATGGGTATTGGAGCTGTACTAGCGTTTCTGCCTAATATCATCATTATGTTCTTCTTCCTGAGTCTGATGGAGGACTCAGGTTATATGGCACGTGCTGCCTATGTACTAGATAAGATCATGCACCGCATCGGTTTGCACGGTAGTTCGTTTATTCCAATGCTTATGGGTTTTGGTTGTAATGTACCTGCTATCATGGCAGCGCGAGATATTACCAATAAGAAAGACCGAGCACTCACCATGCTTATGGTACCTTTTATGAGTTGTTCGGCGCGTCTGCCGGTGTATATGCTTTTTGTAGGGGCGTTCTTTGCTGAGCAGAAGGCGATTGTTATGTTGTCGTTGTATATTTTAGGAGTCCTTTTGAGCATATTATTTGCTTTTATTATGCAGCGCACTTCCGCTTTCCGTCAACCCAAACACGACTATGTGAGCGAGTTGCCTGCCTATCGCTATCCTACTTTGCGCACAACGGGTCTGCATGTTTGGGAACGCGTGGCAGACTATTTACAGAAGATACCTGCAGTCATCATCTGGGCTAGCGTCATCATCTGGGCATTGACCTATTTCCCTACGGGAAACATGCAGGATATGGAGCATAGTTATTTGGCCGCTATTGGCCATTGGATGGAACCTGTGATGAAACCATTGGGTTTTGATTGGAAGATGTCCGTTTGTCTTCTGACGGGACTTCCTGCCAAAGAGGCTATTGTTTCCACAATGGGTATCCTTTATCCATCGGATAGCGCTTTATCGGCTTTCACACCTGTAACAGCATATGCTTTTATGACGTTTGTGTTGCTATATTTCCCTTGCGTAGCTACTATTACTACTTTGGGAAAAGAGCTAGGAGCTAAATGGGCATGGTTTAGTTTGATTCAGTCAATGATATTAGCATGGGTGGTGAGTTTCTTAATTTATCAAGTCGGGACGCTATTTATACACTAGCTATTACGCACTATTCACGCACAATAGACGCACTATTCACGCACAATAAACGCACAATAAACGCACAATAACAATAATATTACGAAGAGAGACATATGACTAAAATGAGCAAATACATTCTTATTGTACTTCTATCAATACTACCTTATTTATGCGCCCATGCGCATGTGTGGGGTGTTGTGTTGGACGATAAAGGATTTCCATTGGTAGGTGCCAATGTATATTGGGCTGGTACGACTATTGGAGTTGCTACAGACTTAGAGGGACAATTCAAACTAGAACCCATCAAAGAAACCAACCGGCTGGTAACCAGCTTTATGGGATTTCACAATGATACAACAGAAGTAGTTCGACATGCAGAGTTGACCATCGTCCTTGTGAGTGACCTAGAACTAGAAGAAGTGAATATTGTTGAACGCAAGATGGCAGTTTTGCGCTCGCGTGTGTCTGCTTTGCAGACTGAAACGATTACAGGTGAAGCGCTTTGTATGGCAGCATGCTGCAATTTGAGCGAGAGTTTTGAGACAAGTGCTAGCGTCGATGTGGCATATTCTGATGCTGCTACTGGTGCAAAGCAGATTCGCTTATTAGGACTTAGTGGCACGTATGTGCAGATGCTTACCGAGAATACCCCTAACATTCGTGGATTAGCGCAAGCTTTTGGTATGGAGTATATTCCTGGTCCGTGGATGGAAGCAATTCAGGTTAGCAAGGGTACATCCTCTGTGTTGAATGGCTACGAGGCTATCGCAGGACAAATCAACGTAGAGTATCTCAAACCACAAACCCAAGATCCTATTTCACTCAATGCCATGATTAGTACTGAGACCCATGCTGAGGTCAATGCTACTGGTGGATGGGATATCAATGATGTTGTGTCCACAGGTATATTGTTCCATGCCCAAAACATGTCACTCGAACTAGATCATAACCACGATGGATTCTTGGATATGCCTAAGAATACCAATATCAATCTGCTCAATCGTTGGTATGTTAAAACGGACGATTACACCGGACAATTCTTAGTTCGTGGATTATACGACCGCCGTCAAGGTGGTCAGACTAAAGATGCTCTCTCTTTATCGGATTTTGCCTCTACACCTTATCATATAGATCTAAACACGTGGCGTGTGGATGGATTCATGAAGAATGGTTATGTGTTTAACCATGACTTGGGTACTTCCATTGGTGTTATCGCTTCAGCCTCTTATCATAATCAGCAAAACACCTACGGCTCTCGCCAATGGAATGCGGCACAAACGAATGCGTATCTGAATGTCATCTTCCAAACATCGTTTGACGATTCGGCTTCTGATCCTTGGGATAATCATCAACATAAATTATCTGCGGGCGTGAGTTTTAACTATGATGGATACAACGAGGAGTTGCTCTTACCTTCTAATCTTTCACCTCTAACCTCTAATCTTAATCGTTGGGAAGTAACACCGGGTGTATTTGCAGAATATACTTATACTTATAAAGATAAATTAACCTTACTTGCTGGTATTCGTGAGGATTATACAACGCGCTATGGTTTCTTCACAACCCCTCGTATGAATGTACGGTATGCACCTTTTGAATGGTGGACCATTCGTGGTTCCATAGGACTGGGCTACCGCACCCCTAACGCTATAGCGGATATCGCAGCTTTCTTGGCAAGTAATCGTATATACGATATTCATGCAGATTTAGCACAAGAACGCTCGATGAATACGGGCGTAAGTACGGTATTCTATATCCCAATGGGCAAGCGTGAATTGCAACTATCGGGTGAGTACTACTATACTAAGTTCCTCGATGGTGTAATCGCGGATATGGATCGCAACTTGCAAGGTATCACCCTATATAATATGCACGATGTGGATGGTGCGCAGTATTTCTCACACAACTGGCAAGTAGAAGCGACCATGGAGATTCTTCGCGGATGGACTATGACGGCAGCCTTTCGTTATACGGATGTCAAACAGACGACCTTCAATACCGAGGCTAACGAGTATCAACTTCGCGATAAACCCTTGCAGAATAAGTTCAAGGGCATTATTACGACCAGTTATCAAACTCCGCTCAAGACATGGCAGTTTGATCTTACGGCCCAATTCAACGGTGCAGGTCGTATGCCTGATGGTTTTATTCCTCCTATTGGGAGCAATCAGTATTTTACCGATGAATTCGGGCTAAATCATCACAAGTGGTATCCTCAGCTCTTAGGTCAAATAACCAAATTCTTCCGTACATGGTCCATCTATTTGGGTGCGGAGAATATGACTAATTTTACGCAGGATAATCCTATCGTAGGTTCTACAGTTGAGCATAATGGGCATCATTTGGTGGATCCATCTTCTCCTACTTATGACGCTTCGATGATTTGGGCTCCTATCCACGGTTGGAAACTCTACCTCGGTTTTCGTTGGTCCCTCGAACGCGAGGAGTAAAGTTCGTCTATTAGATTAAAATAAATATAAGTTATATGAAAAGACTAGTTATTTTCCTTTTGGCTATTATGCCTATGGCATTTTGTTTATCAACTGCTGAGGCTAAGCCTAACAAGCAAACCGTTGTATTGTATGTGGACTTGCACTGTCAAGACTGCTGCAACAAGATTTTGAAGAACATTCCTTTTGACAAGGATCTCAAGGGTGGTGTCAAGGATATCGTTTTTGACTTGAAGGCTAAGACTGCCACCGTTACTTATGATGCTAACAAGACCGATGTACCTGCTATCCAAAAGGCTTTTGCTAAGATTGGCAAACCTGCAACCACTGAGACACCTAAGTGCCATCACCAATGTGATGGTCATCACCATCATGTCGAAGGTGAGCACCATCATCATTAATCGTGCTTTTTAGAGAGTATCTACCATATTATAAGCGCAATCTTAAGGTTGCGCTGCCAGTGATGCTTACCCAGTTGGGTGCGTCGCTGGTTGGTTTGTTTGACTCTATTATGGTAGGTCGCTATGCTACGGTCGATTTGGCTGCGGTGAGTTTTTCCAATGCTCTTTTCTTCACCGTTATGGTTTTCGCGATGGGTGCCCTGATGGGTCTTACTCCTCTTGTGGGATTTCAAGTTGGTAGTCTAACAGCGAGCGAAAGTGAGCGGTCTAACAGCGTGAGCGGTCTAACATCTAACAACGAGCGTAGCGAGTGGTCTGATTGCAGAGCAATCATCTCCTCTCTATTCCAGAATGGTATGCTCTTCACTGTTCTGCTGAGCATTTTCACACTCGTGCTGTTGGGTGGTTGTATCCCTTTCTTGCATTGCTTTGGCCAAGATTCCACAGTTGTGGAGGCAGCTCGTCCGTATTACATATTGATCGTGTTATCTATTGTACCATTTTTGTTTTTTACATTCTTCAAGCAGTTTTTAGAGGGTTTGGGCAACACATCTGTGGCGATGGTCATCACAATAGTGATGAATGGCTTGAATATTTTCCTCAATTGGCTTTTTATTTATGGTAACTGGGGATGCCCTGAGCTGGGTGCTACGGGTGCTGGTATTGGTTCGTTGGTTGCGCGTGTGGGTATGCCTATTTGTTTTGTGTTGGTGATGGCTTTCCGTCGTGAGTGGAAGGATTATCTCCTCGCCGTTCGTTGGCGTAATTTTAAAGCCAGTGTGCTCAAACAGTTGAGCACCATAGGATTTCCAATTGGTGTACAGACATTGATGGAAACCATTGCTTTCACTGCTGCTTTTGTTTTTATTGGTTGGATTAGCAAGGAGGCGTTGGCAGCCCACCAAATTGCCAATCAGATTTGTGATATGACCTTCATGGTCATTCTTGGAATAGGTTCTGCCACTACTATCCGTGTGTCCCATCAGTTGGGTGCTAATAATCTAGAAGGTGTCCGTATGGCTAGTAATGCGAGTATCCATTTGGTATTGGTTATTAATACTATTGGTGCGATATTGATGATAGGCCTGCGCAATTATATCCCGCTGCTTTTTACGCACGACCAAGAGGTGATTGCTATTGCATCTCAGTTGGTGGTGTTGGCGGGTGTGTTGCAGTTGGCAGATGGTCTGCAAGTGGTAGCCGCCTCAATGCTGCGTGGTATCACGGATGTCAAGGTGCCTATGGTTATTGCGCTATTCTCTTATACGATTGTGTGTATTTCGATTGGCCTTTTCTTGGCCTTCCCGATGGGTATGGGTGCTGTCGGTATATGGATCGGTTTTGTGGTGGGTTTATCGGTTGCTGCGGTATGCTTGCATACGAGGTTTAGAATCCAGTATAAAAAACTATCAACAGGGGTTAAATCCTAACAAATCGCCAAAAAAATTAGCAATTTTTAAAGATTTAGCAAATAAATTTGCATAATTGCTATTTTTTTGCTACCTTTGTGCGCTCTTTTGTTTTTTTTAAAACATAGGGCGCAGTTTTAGTTTGATAGAGGTAAATATATTATTATGAAACGTTTTTTATTCATATTTTCAGTTTTAGTTGTTATTAGTTTGTTTTCGCTACAAACTACGGCGCAATCTCACATATCTGCTCCATATTCTATGGGTTTTGAGTTGGAAGATTCTGTAGAATTAGCCAATTGGGTGCTTAATCCTGGTGCCAATGCGTCTAGGTGCGTTGATCAGTGGTATATAGGTGAATCGGTTAGGAGTGACGGCAGACAGTCTTTGTATATTTCTTGCGATCAAGGAGTCTCTGCTGAGTTTGGTGTCGCTAAAAATGTGCAATATGCATATCGTGACTTTGTATTGGAGAAAGGTCCTTATGAGATATCTTTTGATTGGGCTTGTGTAGGAAATCCTGAGGCTGTTTTGTATGCAGGTGTGGCTCCTGCTGCAAATGTCTCTAAGGATATGCTTGCTGATCCTTATAAAGCGGTTATTCCTAAATCTATTTTGAACTGGTGTCAATCATTGGGCGCATTAAATGGTTCTTCTCATTGGAAGAATATTTCATTGAGTATCAATTCTAATGGTACTTCGACCTATCGTTTGTTTTTTGTTTGGGCATCTTCTAATACAGATTCTACATTGGTTATGCCTATGGGTGCTTGTATTGATAATCTTCAGATTTGTTCTTCTCTGTGTGCTAAACCTAGGAGTATCACTGCTACTGCATCCTGTGATTCGATTATTGTCAAATGGGAGGGATCAAGTGAGAAGTATAATTTCCAATACCGTCGCAGAGGTCGTAAGTGGAGTACGCCAACTACCTATTACGAGCACGGATGTGTATTGACCAATATCGAAGAGGGTTTGTATGATTTTCGTGTTCGAGGTATATGTAACGATGTAGATACGAGTGCGTTCATCTATCTTAATTCTCAGCCTGTATTTTGTCCTGAGAAGCATTGTGTTAATTATATTGCATTAGATGATTCTTTGAATGTAACTTGTAGCTATGGCTCGTATAGTAATCCAGATGAGGAGATAGGTGTTATTGATTATGGCCCAGAGAATAAGTATTCTCGTCATACGGTCAATTGGGAGCCAGATATGTATGATCCTCGTACTTGTAACCAATTGTCTCTCATACCAGATGGTGAGTTGGCTTCTGTACGTCTTGGTAACTGGGACGTGGGTGCACAAGGAGAAAGTGTTTCATATAGCTATGTGGCTGATGTGGAAAATTCTGCGATATTGTTGCTGAAATATGCTATTGTGATGGAGGATCCTGGTCATAATGCCGTGGAGCAACCACGATTCACTCTTGAGATATTTGATGAATATGGTGATTTGCTTTCACCTACATGTGGCGCGGCTGACTTCTATGCCGATTCTAAACGTGAAGACGCTAGTTGGCATGTGTGTACAAAAGCTCCAGGTACATCGTTGCCTGTTACTTGGAAAGAATGGACTACTATTGGACTTAACTTGCAAGAACTAGGTGTTGAAACAGGCGATGTGCTAACCATCAAGCTAACCACACGTGACTGTAAGTTGAGTGGTCACTACGGATATGCATATTTCACCTTAGGGTGTGCAGCTGCTAAGATCTACGGAACAAGCTGCGGTAACGAGTCCAAACTAACGGTAGAGGCTCCTGATGGTTTTAGATACGAGTGGTACAATAAGTATGATAGTCTTGTTGCAACAACCAAGGAACTATCCGTGGATCCTTCTGATACCACCACTTATCGTTGCCGTTTGGTGTATGTGGAGAATGATGAGTGTGATTTCAACCTCTACACATCAGTCTATCCTCGCTTCCCTATTTCTGAGTTCTCTTATACGTATCAACCTTCTGATTGCCAGAACAAGGTTTACTTCAACAATCTTAGTCACATCATGACGGTTCATAACAATGATACGGTTCATAACTATGATGAGAAATGCGAAGACTATTCTTGGAATTTTGGAGATGGTGAAGAGAGCGGTGAGCTTAACCCTATGCATATTTTCCCTAGCGAGGGTGGTGTATTCCCTGTTACATTGTTCTCTTCTATTTCGGATGGCTCGTGTATGGCTGATACCACTATTTATATCAACGTCCCTGCGATTAGAGACTATGAACAGGTGATAGACTCTACTATTTGTCAAGGTAGTTATGTGGTCTTTGGTAAGTACTATGCTGCCGAAGAGCGTTTGTATTATGATTCGCTCAAAACAGTTGCTGGATGCGATAGTGTAATTATTCTAGACTTGAAGATCAATCCAGTATCTAAGACAGTTTTGCCAGACACTACCGTTTGTGCAGAGGAGCCTCTATGTATTGATGGAGATTGCTACAAGCATAAGACTTCTGGCATGTTCGTACGTTTCTTTACCAATCAATATGGTTGTGACTCTACTGTTCAGATGTATGTGAATATGTTGGATTCTATTCTTCCTGTTGTGGAACTCCAGTCTCCAACAGATGATGGCGAATTAGGCTCTGTGACGGTGTCTGGTACGGGATATGACTATTACTACTTCAATGGAGTTAAGTATGATGCTTCTAGTACATACCATGGTGATCTAGAAGGTGGT
>JAZQSZ010000074.1:0-6615 GCA_045630365.1 Paludibacteraceae bacterium
TAATGCTCATTTTCTCTAAAAATATATGTTTCTGGGTGCAAAATTACAAATAATTTGTTAAAATACCAAATATATCGATATTTTTTTGTAATTTTGCAGCCGATTTCGTAAGGAAGTATATTTCAATCATAATTTTGATGAAGAAAGAGGTAAAATCGATTGCAGTATATTGTGCAAGTTCCAATAAAATTCGTGCTTCGTTTGTCGATGCGGCTGAGACATTGGGGGCTATTTTTGCGTCTCATGGTATCCGTTTGGTCTATGGTGATGGAGGAATAGGGCTGATGGCTGCTGTGGCGAAAGGCGTTCTTGATGCGGGAGGTGAAGCAGTTGGCGTGATACCTCGTTTTATGGTAGAGCAAGGATGGAATAACCCACGTAGCACGGAGACCATTGTGACAGAAACGATGCACGAGCGCAAAGCGACGATTTGCAATATATCCGATGCAATGGTGGCATTACCAGGTGGAATAGGTACTTTCGAGGAATTGTTAGAGTGTTTGACATGGAAACAATTGGGGTTGCACAGCAATCCCGTTGTGATATTGAATACGGATGGTTATTACGATAGATTGTTGTCGTGTATTGATTTGATGGTTGAGGAGCAAATGATGCGTCCAATTCACAAAGATATGTATGTGGTGGTTTCTACTCCAGAAGAAGTATTACCAGCCATATTGGGTGGACCAGAGTGGGATCCTTCTACTCGCCGATTAGCAGCAATTTGATTATCGATCCTTGTGAGCTATGGAAATGATAAGTCGTATATCATCTCCTATATCGGAGTCTTGGGTAGCATGGGTATTATTGCTGCTAGTGGTGTTGTGGCTGCTCAATAGTATGTTTGTGCCAGAAATTAGTATGGTATTTCGTGGGTTGTTCAGTCGTGGAGAACGTACTTATTCATCCAATGGTGGTCAGTTGCAGTATACGACATGGGGATTTAGAGTGGGATTGGTAGCTTTGCTAGTGCAGATGTTGCTGGTGAAGGGCGTGGGTTTTGCTTTTGTGGATTATGCCATAATATTTGGTATCATGTCGTTGGCATATCTCGTTCAGGAGTTGTTGATTCGATTGGTTGGGGTGGTGTTTGTGTCGCATCGAGTACTAGAGGGTGCTTTGGATCAGCGAATGCTCATCAATAATGCCTTGTGTGGTGTTCTACCGCTCGTGGTCTTGTTGTCAGAGAAGGAGCGTTTGGGTATGATTGTATTATTGGTATTGGTGTTGCTATACGTAGGTATGTTGTTTATAAAGTCGGTGCAATTATTCTACAACAACATCATGTCGATGTTGTATATATTGTTATATATCATTAGTTTGGAGTTAATCCCGATGGTAGGGGCTATTCTCTGGATAAAAAATATACTATAAATGAAAAAGATAAAAAAAATTTTGGTATCTCAACCTCGCCCTCAAACGGAACGCAATCCATATTCAGATATGGAGAGCACATATGGTGTAGAGTGTGATTTTCAGCAATTGATTCAAGTAGAAGGCTTGAGTGTTCGAGAGTTCCGTGACCAACATGTGTATTTGGAAGACTATACTGCTGTTATTGTCAATTCTCGTTTAGGAATTGATCATTTCTTCCGTATTGCAGAGGAGACACGTTTTGTTGTTCCTGATACAATGCACTATTATTGTATTTCTGAAGCCGTTGGTAACTATTTGCAAAAGTACATCCAATATCGTAAACGCAAAGTGTTTACTGCGGAAAATAATCGTTTTGAGGATCTTCTGCCAGCGATGCATCGTCGTCCACAAGAAAAGTACTTGATGGTTCTATCTGATGTACATAATGATGATGACATCAATATGTTTGCTGAGAATAAGGTAATTGTCAAACCATGTATCTTGTATCGCACAGTAGCAACTCAATGGCCAGAGGATAAACCTTTTGATTATGATATGATTGTGCTATTCACTCCTTCAGGAGTAGCAGCGTTGCGCAAAAATTTCCCTGAGTGGGAGCAAGGTGATACGGTAATAGCATGTTTTGGAGCAAATACCGCGGCAGCATTGGAGGAGGCTGGTTTTAGAGTAGATATTAAGGCTCCTTCTGCCAAATATCCAAGTATCACCACTGCTATTAAGGATTATCTCGAAAACCAAGAATAATAATGGATGCGTCTTTCCCAAAAACCGAGAAGTTGTGCGGTAAATACGCCGTAGAACAATTGTACAAAGAGGGAAAACGCTTTGTAGTATGGCCTTTGCGTATAAGCTATATGCAAGCGCCTGATAATTTCAATCGGGTATTGATTTGGGCGCCCAAATCCTTGTTCCGTCATGCGGTGGATCGCAATCGCTTGCGTCGGCAAATGCGTGAGGCATATCGTTTGAACAAGACTCTGCTTGAGACTTCAATGTACCATATAGCGTTTAATTACATTGACAAAACCATGCAAGACTATAAGGTGATTGATAAGGCGATGCGTAAGGCTTTGGCAAAGATTAATCAGTTATCTCATGAAAAAGTGGATTAGACATCTGTTCTTGTTACCGGTGTATTTCTACCGCTATTGCATTTCGCCCCTGACTCCGCCATCTTGTCGCTATACTCCAACCTGTAGCCAGTATATGGTAGAGGCCGTGATGAAATATGGGATTTTCAAGGGGGGGTGGTTAGGTATTAAACGTATTATGCGTTGCCATCCATGGGGTGGATCGGGCTATGATCCTGTTCCTTAAGTTTAGTGTATAGAGTTTAGTGTTTAGCATATGCGAATAGATATATTGACAGCATGTCCAGAGTTGTTGGAGTCTCCTCTTAATCACTCCATTATTCAACGAGCGAAAGACAAGGGAATCGCAGAGATTTATGTACATAATCTCCGCGATTTTACGCTTGATAAACATCGTAAAATAGATGACTACGCGTTTGGTTTTGGTGCAGGAATGGTTTTGCAGGTAGAGCCAATTGATCGTGCGATAGCTCATCTCACAAGTCAGCGTCATTACGATGAAATTATTTTCACGGCACCTGATGGCGAGCGTTTTACCCAAAAAGAGGCGAATACATTGTCCTTAAAGGATAATATTATTATCCTTTGTGGTCACTATAAAGGAGTCGATCAGCGTGTACGTGATCACTTGATTACCAAGGAGTATACAATCGGAGATTTTGTTCTGACGGGAGGTGAGATGCCTGCTGCTATTATGACCGATGCGATTGTTCGCCTTCTTCCTGGAGCGATGGGAGATGAGACGAGTGCGTTGAGTGATAGTTTTCAGGATGGTTTGTTAGAACCTGGAGTATATACCCGTCCTGCAGATTACAAGGGTTGGAAAGTACCAGAGATCTTGCTTTCAGGCCACCAGGCTAAGATAGAGGAGTGGCTCTACGAGGAGAGTGTGCGTCATACCATGGAGAGACGCCCTGATTTATTAGAGGAATAATCTTACATTTTAATTTATTATGCGCAGATTAGTTAGTTTGTTGTGTGGGCTCGTTGTTGCTATAATGACAATGGCACAAGCCAAGTATGTATTTATGTTTATTGGTGATGGTATGGGCCCTCATCAAGTATTATCTACGGAAATGTATTTGGCCGAATTGGAGGGTAAAATTGGTCGTAAGCAGCTGTTAATGACAACATTCCCTTATTCTGGACAAGCTGCTACTTTCTCTTCATCTAGTGGCATTACCGATTCCGCTGCATCAGGTACCTGTTTAGCTACGGGTAAGAAGACGAATAATGGTGTGATTGGTCTTGCGCATGATAGTACGCCCGTTTATAGTGTGGCTTCTCAACTCAAAGAGCAAGGTTGGGGTATAGGTATTATGACTACCGTGACCATCGATCATGCCACACCATCTGCTCACTATGCACACACTCCATCTCGAAACGATTATTACATCATTGGTACCCAATTGACCGAGTCCAATTTTGATTTCTTCGGCGGATCTGGTTTCTCTAGTCCTCAAGACAAGAAGAACCCTTCTGCACCTAACCTATATGATCTTGCGGAGCAAAAAGGTTACACCTTGGCGGGTGGTTATGCAGATGCGAAAACGAAGATAGGAAGCGAGAAACTCTTGGTGGTACCTGAGGAGCGATTGCAGGATCGTTCGCGCCATGCGGGGGCACTACCTTATGCGATTGATAGAGGAGATAAGGTTTTGAAACTGAGTCAACTAGTTGAATTAGCAATTGCGCAATTATCCACGTATGATCGCTTCTTTATGATGGCAGAAGGTGGTAAGATCGATTATGCTAGTCATGCTAATGATGGTGCTACAGTATTACACGAAGTAATCGATTTTGATCAGGCTATCCAGGTGGCATATCGTTTTTATGAGCAGCATCCTGATGAGACACTCATTGTTGTTACTGCCGACCATGAGACAGGAGGTATGGCGCTAGGAAATAGTGATTATGTACTCAATCTTAAGGTCTTGGCTAACCAACAATGTTCTTTGGATAAACTATCGGATCAGTTGTCTGATCTGCATAAGGCGGAAGGTAAGAACTTGCAATGGGAGCAAATGAAGCAACTGATTGCTGCCAATACAGGTTTATATACCCTAGTTGAAATGACTGAGGAGGAAGATGCTAATCTGCAAGATGCTTTTGCTAGTATGATGAGTCATCAGGATGTGGTTAAGACCTTGTATAAGGATCTTAACGCGTTGGCTGCCAAAGCATTGGCTATACTCAATAAGAAATCTCGTTTAGGTTGGACCAGTGGTGGACATACCGCCTCTGCGGTGCCTATTTTTGCGATCGGTGTGGGCGCGGAGCGTTTCACAGGATGGCATGATAATAGCGAAATAGCACCACTTATCTACCAAGCCACTCAATCCAAGTAATTGGGTTATAGGTATTCACTAATTTCTTCGTACGTAAATCCTCGTTGCATGCAAAAACGCAGTAGTTTTTCGCGTGCAGCAGGGTCTGTGCTTTTGAGGGTGCGTTTTTTCGAACAGATAACGCGCTCCAATGCCTTTTGGTACTCTGTTTCATCTATGTTTTCTAGTGCTTGCGTAATGGCTTCGCTTGGCAGGTGCTTGGCATATAGATGTGCCTTGATTTTTATTCTTCCCCAAGCCTGATAGCATACTTTGTCGTGGGCAAAGGCATGGCAATAGCGTTGCTCATCGATGTAGTTATGGCGCACCAAATGAGCAATAATCTCATTGCTTTGCTCTTCGGTAGCCTCCCATTGTAGCAACTTATTGCGTATGTCGCTGATACAATGTTCTGCTGCGGCACAATAGTTTTCTGCCTTAGCAGTCAATTGCGCTATAGACCATTCGTTCTTTGCCATAAATGTCGCGTTTGAGTGTAATATGTTGATAACCTAACTCTTGGAGCATGTCGCACACCTCTTGACCATATGCCTCGTTGATCTCAAAGAAGAGTTGTTTGGCTGCTTTCATTTCGGCGATACGGCGGTAGAATAATAGAGGATCTGTATCCGGCACGAAGAGTGCGCCATGTGGCTCGTAGTCCAACACGCGCTTGTCCATATCTGCTTTCTCTTTTTGGCAAATATATGGCGGATTGCTCACGATTATATCGATGAAATCGAGGTTTTCGGATAGTATATCCAGTTTCCTCCAGTTGACTTGTACTTGGTTGCGCTTTGCATTCTCTTGTGCGATGACCAAGGCTTCTGTGCTAATGTCCACTCCTGTGATGTCCCATAGAGGGCAAGCTCGTTTGAGTGCAATAGCGATGCACCCACTTCCTGTACCAATATCCACTACGCGTAGCGGTTGTTGATGACTACATGTCTCTTTGACCCACTCTACCAATTCGGCCGTTTCTGGGCGTGGGATAAGTGTGGCTGGTGTAACTCGCAAATCGAGCCCCATCCATTCGGTATGCTCAAAAATGTACTGAATGGGCACGTGCGCGCGAAGTTTTTCCAAAATTATTTCTATATTTGGAGTATTTTCAGTATCTTTGGACTCCGCCTGCCTAGAAGCACATTCCCTCGAAGATCCAGCAAAAAAATGTAGCCTATGGCAATGAAAAGAATCCTTTTCTTGCTCATATACATTTTTTTTTGTATCTTTGCAGCCCATTAGGATTTGTGCGCGCGTAAGACCTGTAGTTTCCTCTACGATCCAATAGGCTAATTCGCTCAATTCTTCCTCGGGTATATGTCCACGCAGTTCTGAGATAATATGGTTAATGAGTTGTTTCACGCTGCAAAGGTAATGAAAAAAAATCATGTGTGCAAATATGGATGAGAAATATATATATCGATGCCTTCAATTAGCTTGTTTAGGCGAGTATTATGTGGCTCCTAACCCTATGGTAGGTGCTGTACTTGTAGGGCATAATGCTGCAGGAGAGGATGTGATTTTGGGTGAGGGATGGCATGAGCAATATGGCGGTCCTCACGCTGAACCGAATTGTATTCGCAATGCCGAGATGGCTCATCCTGAGGGTATTGACTATCCGTTTTGTACATTGTATGTTAGTCTAGAGCCATGTAGTCATTATGGTAAGACGCCACCTTGTGCTGAGTTGATTATTCGCAAGGGGATCGGACGTGTGGTTGTCGGTATGTTGGATCCTAATCCGCAGGTAGCAGGACGAGGTGTGAAGATGATGCAGGAGGCTGGCATAGATGTTCAGGTAGGGGTGTTAGAGGATG
>JAZQSZ010000075.1:0-8070 GCA_045630365.1 Paludibacteraceae bacterium
GCTTGTGCAATCCCATTTAGCGTACAAGGTACCCTTCCAATTCGCACTAATTCGGGTCAAACTGCTTCCACTAAATTCGGCATTGTCGTACCAACCTTCGAACTCACAACCGTCATATGGAGGATTCAATTCCCATGATCTTGGCAATGTGTAGCGTTTAGAAACAGATGTAGGCAATGTACCATTCTTGTAGCTACCTCCATTCAATTCCCACTTGATATCATCGGTGTTCTCCTCTGCGGTCCATTTGGCATACAAAGTTCCTTCCCATCCCGCAGGGATAGAGGTGAGCGCTGTTCCTGTAAACTCAGGATTATTATACCAACCCGCAAACACATAACCCGCACGAGTAGGGGTGGGTAATGTGTAGGTGGCAGTAACAAAGGAAGGCAATGTACCGCTTATGGTACCGCCATTGAGCACCCAGTAGATCACCTCTTCAGGTGTCTCTTCTACCCATTTGGCATATAGAGATCCCTTCCAGCCTGCGGTGATCAATGTGATCTCTGCGCTAGTGAAATTAGCATTGCTATACCAACCTGCGAACACATATCCCACGCGCGTAGGTATAGGTAAGGTGTAGTCCTCTGTTACATACTTAGGCAGTTCTACATTGACTGTACCGCCATTGAGGTACCAAAAAATCACCTGGGGATTCTCTATACTCGCCTCTGCCCATTTGGCATATAAGGTTCCTTGCCATCCTGCGGGAATAGACGACAATGCAGAGCCTGTAAACCCCACATTATCATACCATCCCTCAAAGGTAAACCCCTCTTTCAAGGCGATAGGAAGGATATAGGTTGATGTTACATATTTGGGTAAAACCGCGGTGTGAGTGGCCTGATAGGCACTGCCCCATTCGCTAGGTTGTCCTGCTATAGAGAAGTCGGCAGTAGCCATGAGTTGGTTACCCTGTACGGTACCATCATTGCAGTTGAAGAAAGCATGCACATGCCAGCGCCAAGCACTCTCATCCGATAGCGTACCTGCTATAGATTGGATATAATCGCCCAACCACTTATACTCGGATGCGCTATTGGTCATAATATCCTTCATATAACTTGCAGCAAATGTTGCCACCTTCTCAATTGGCATATCTGAACGCTCAATATTATAATAGGTCTTATAATATGGTTTAAATACTTCCCATAACTCCGCATTGCTAGGTACTTCTGCTAGCACATGTCCACCATTAAGTTCCCAGAAAATCACCTCTTGGGTTGGATCAACAGGGTCAATAGGATCAGTAGAGCCAGTTTGCCATCTCGCATATAAAGTGCCAGTCCAACCCGCATGGATAGTGGTCAATGCAGAGCCAGTAAACTCTGGGTTATCATACCAACCCAAAAACTCGTAACCTTGTGGGTGAGTGGGAGTTGGCAGGGTGAATGTGCTCGTTACATTGCTTGGCAGCGATGTGCCACCATGTGCTGTTTGGTATGTTTCGCCCCAAACGGATGGACTACCCGCCGTAGTAAACGAAGCGGAATATGGCCATGCGGTGTATTGTGTTTGGAGGAAGAAAGCTGCGATAGCATAGCGCCATGCGGCAGTAGTAAGATCGGAAGTAGTCAGTTCTGGCACGGTGCTAGAGGCTACTGTTTGACCTGCTTGAGCATTCTGGGTGGTCATGATATAGTTCTGCAACCATGTCCACTCGGAGTTGGCAAACACCTTCTTCACCTCGGTTGCTGTGAGGTAGGTACAAATCTCATTGCAAGTAGAGATAGCGCTCAATGTGCCCAACTTGCTACTTAAACCAGCCGCAGACTTGAAGGAACTCCATAAATCCTCTTGGGTAGGTACGGTTACGGTCTTTACTTCGCCGCCATTCAACACCCAAGTGATTTTACCCGTTTCGGGGTTAGGATCCGTACCAGGGTCTGTATTGCCACCATCACCTGAACTCTCGCCATACACCGCAGCAGCATGCTCCACGCCATAGCGGTCGTAGCTATATACTGCTACATTGTAACTGTTCAAATCAATGCCACTAACGCTATAACTATTACCATATACAATTCCTTTCAAATATGAAGGAGTTGCCTTAGCGGTCTCCAAGGACACGCTCTTAGGGTACACATATACCGTAAAGCGAGTTGCGCTAGGGTGTGACCACATCAAGGTAGTACCGGAGAGCGTTAGGTTCTCTGGTGCACCTAGTGTTGTTGTTACTTTCCAATCCATAGCAGGTGGAAGGGCTTTGTAATTAAAGCGTGAGGTCAAGGCGCTATACATAGTTAGGTAGGCGGTAGTATTGTAGAATACCGAACCGGTATAGCCAGAAGATAAGTATTGACGGTTGAAGTCTATCTGCTTGATGATCTCTGAAGAAGCAGTGTTGCTGCTACAAGATTGACTAGAGAAGAAATGTACTTTTTGGTTGCCTGGCAGCAGATTAGAGAAGTGTTCGCAGACATCTTGTCCCCACCATTTCACAAGTTTCTCATAGCTCTGACCTGTAGATGTAGTAGGCCAATACAATTGTGGGTTGATGTAGTCCACATATCCACCTTTCACCCATTCTACAGGGTTACAAGCTTGCTCCTCGTAGTCGTCTAGACCTGTGATACCACTTGGAAGAGAAATACCATAGGCGCTTGCTACAGTAGATTTCAAAGTCCAAATACCAAAGGTTCCCATACCAAAGCGTACCCAAGGTTTGGTAGCTTGAATACGGTCGTAGAGTTTTTTCATCATATCGTCCACGTTGCTGCGGCGCCAATCGTCATCGGTAGAACCATCTTTGTCTTGATCCACAAGACCAGAAGAAGGTTTGTGCAAAGATTTAGATTTAGCATCTTCCGTAGTTGTACCTCCATAAGGATAGAAATAGTCGTCCATCAAGATGCCATCTACATCATAGTTCTCTACAATCTCCATCAACACATCCAATACATACTCACGTGCCTCAGGGTAACCTGGATCGATAATCTGACCAGAGAAAGAACCATTGTTATATTTGATAATCCAATCACCAGCGTTTTTCCACACCTTATCAGAAGTAGATATCGTACCTGTACTAGTCACACGAAATGGGTTGACCCATACGTGTAATTCCATACCACGCTTGTGCGCTTCCTCAATGGCAAAAGCCAATGGGTCGTAACCAGGATCTGTACCACGACTACCCGCTAACTCTGCTGCCCATGGTTCATAACTAGACTTGTAGAATGCGTCCGAGCGACCACGTACTTGAAAGCAAACGGCATTCATGTTGCCTGCTTTCATTTTGTCAAAAATAGCTGTTAGCTCATTTTGTTGTGCAGTACGATTTGCAGTGCTTGTAGCAGAGGTTTTTGGCCAGTCAATACCCCATACGGTTGCTAACCATGTAGCACGAAACTCTTCTTTGGGAGTAGCTGCATAGAGACTAGAAATAGCCACGCTCAATAGCAGGCTAAGAAGTAGAAATGTCTTTTTCATGTATTTAGATGTTATTGAAATTTCAAAAAACGCGACAAAATTACTGCTTTTTTTCGTAATATGCAAGTGCTTTATTGCGTATGTCAAAAAAATATAGTAATTTTGCGCCGTTTTGCAAATAAATAGTATAAAAATCTTAAAAATACTGATAATGAAACGCTTATTGTTCCTCTTGCTCATCATGGTGGCTACGACTCTTTCCGCGACCAACAAGGATTGGGCACAGTTCTATCGCTACGAGGGTAAAAACGACTCTCTTCCTTACCAACCCAAGGTAGTTTTTATGGGTAACTCCATCACCGATTGTTGGCCTGATGCACACCCTGAGTTTTTTGCTGCTAATCACTTCATCGGTCGTGGTATCAGCGGACAAGTATCATCGCAGATGCTCGTTCGTTTTCAAGAGGATGTGATTGATCTCAAACCTCAGGTAGTAGTAATCCTGTGTGGTACCAATGATATCGCCGAAAATAATGGTCCAATCACCCATGAGCATATCCTGCAAAACATCAAGTCAATGTGCGATTTGGCCCGATTCCATCGTATAAAACCGGTTGTTTGCTCCACTCTCCCTGCTAAGGGTTTTAAGTGGCGTCCCGACCTCCAACCAGCACAAGATATCGTTCAACTCAATGAGATGATTAAGGTTTTTGCCAAGCAGAATAAGATCCCTTATGTGGACTACTATTCAGCACTCGTAGATGACCAAGGAGGTCTTCCCGATAAGTATTCCAAGGATGGTGTTCACCCTAATCCTGATGGTTATACTGTGATGGAAGGAGTGATACTACCCATCCTCAAAAAACTCGTTCGATAAACTCAATTTTCAACCCAATACGTGGAGCATTTCGCCAGAAGTGCTCCATTTTTGTATAGTTTTGCCTAAAAATTTGCATATATGCAATTTTTGTTGTACCTTTGCATGATTTTTGTTATAGTGCCAACAAGGCGGCTATGAAAACCAGGAAAATAACTTAAAAACAACATACAATTATGTCAAAAGCATTACTTATGATTCTCGACGGCTGGGGAATCGGAAACAAATCTAAAGCCGACGCTATTTCTGCTACTCCAACCCCACATTGGGATGCATTGTTGGAGAAGTATCCACACAGCCAACTTCAAGCTAGTGGCGAAAATGTGGGTTTGCCTGATGGTCAAATGGGCAACTCTGAGGTAGGTCACCTCAATATCGGCGCAGGCCGTGTGGTTTACCAAGATCTCGTAAAGATTAATCGCGCTTGCAAGGACGGTAGCATCCTCGAAAATCCAGAGATCAAATCTGCTTTCGGTTATGCCAAAGAGACTGGCAAGAAACTTCACCTTATGGGCTTGACCTCTAATGGTGGTGTACACTCTTCTTTTGACCACCTCTTCTACCTTACTCAAATCGCTAAAACCTATGGTTTGGACGGACAAACCTTCGTACACTGCTTCATGGACGGTCGTGATACCGATCCTAAGTCTGGTCTCGGATTCATCGAGCAATTGGAGGCACATTTGGCTGAGACTTGTGGCGAGATCGCTACTATCCAAGGTCGTTTCTATGTAATGGACCGTGATAAACGTTGGGAGCGTGTGAAAGTGGCTTACGACTGCCTTGTGAACGGCGAGGGTAAAGCCTCTGAGAACATGGTACAAGCCATGCAAGAGAGTTATGCAGAGGGTGTAACCGATGAGTTTATCAAACCTATCGTACACGTTCGTGATGGCAAACCTCTCGCACAAATTGAGGAAGGCGATGTAGTGATCTTCTTCAACTACCGCAATGACCGTGCGAAAGAGATCACCATCGTGCTTACACAACAAGACATGCCAGAGCAAGGTATGAAGACTATCCCTAATCTTCAATACTATTGTATGACTCCATACGACTCTTCGTTCCAAGGTTTGCACATACTCTTCCCAAAAGAGAACGTAACCAACACCATGGGTGAGATTGTTTCTAACGCTGGACTCAAACAACTCCGTATTGCTGAGACGGAGAAGTTCGCACACGTGACCTTCTTCTTCAACGGCGGTCGCGAGGCAGAGTATGCAGGCGAGGAGCGTATTTTGATTCCTTCACCTAAGGTAGCTACCTACGATCTCCAACCTGAGATGTCTGCTCCTGAGGTAACAGAGGCACTCTGCGAGGCACTTAATACACAAAAGTATGACTATATCACCCTCAACTTTGCTAATGGCGATATGGTGGGTCACACTGGTATCTACGAGGCCATTGAGAAAGCGGTTAAGACTATCGATGAATGCGTGGATAAAGTGGTGAACGTAGCACTCAAGAACGACTACGAGATCATTATCATTGCGGATCATGGTAACTGCGACAATGCGATGAACGAGGATGGTACCCCTAACACAGCGCACTCGCTCAACCCTGTGCCATTTGTGTACATCAGCAAGGAGCATACCGATGCTCAACTCGAAGATGGTATCCTCGCAGACGTTGCTCCATCTCTCTGCCAAATCCTTGGCGTAGAGCAACCTAAAGAAATGACTGGTCACAGCTTAATTAAGAAATAAGATCGCCCTGTGGGCTGTAGATCGGCGCAAAGCGCCTGTAGAACTTAGATCGACTTCGTCTGTAGTGCTACAGCGAGTATAGCGAGCGATCTACAACGAGCGAAGCAAAGTGATCTACAGCGAGCACTGCGAGCGATCTAAAAACTAGAATATATGGCTTTACAATGTGGTATAGTGGGTCTGCCTAACGTAGGCAAATCGACCCTATTCAACTGCCTTAGCAATGCCAAGGCACAGTCGGCTAACTTCCCTTTTTGCACCATCGAACCTAATGTGGGTGTAATCACCGTGCCAGATGAGCGACTCATCAAACTTGGCGAACTCTGCAAACCAGAGCGCGGTGTGATTCCAACCACCGTTGAAATCGTGGATATTGCTGGACTCGTAAAAGGTGCTAGTAAGGGCGAAGGATTGGGTAATAAGTTCCTAGCTAATATCCGTGAGACGGATGCGATTATTCACGTACTTCGTTGCTTTGACGACGACAACGTGGTGCACGTGGACGGTAGCGTAGATCCTATTCGTGATAAAGATATCATCGATGCGGAGCTCCAACTCAAGGACCTTGAGACCGTGGAGTCTCGTATCCAAAAGATTGAGAAACAAGTGCGCGTAGGAGGTGACAAACAAGCCAAAGTAGCACTCGATGTACTCCTCAAATACCGCGAAGCACTCTCACAAGGCAAATCTGCTCGTACTGTGGAGCTCATCAACAGAGACGAAGAGCAAGTGGCTAAAGAGACCATGCTGCTCACCAGCAAACCTGTGCTCTATGTCTGCAACGTGGACGAGAACTCTGCTGTCAATGGCAACCAATACGTAGAACAAGTGCGCGAAGCAGTAAAAGATGAGAATGCACAAGTGCTTATCGTAGCAGCTAAGATTGAGAGCGAGATTGCAGAACTCGAGACATACGAGGAACGTCAGATGTTCCTCGATGAAATCGGATTATCTGAATCAGGTGTGAGCCGTCTTATTAAGGCAGCATACGCATTGCTTGAGCTCCGCACTTTCCTTACTGCAGGTAGCGACGAGGTACGAGCTTGGACCTTCAAAGCAGGTAGCAAGGCTCCTCAATGTGCAGGTGTGATTCACACAGATTTTGAACGTGGTTTCATCCGTGCTGAGGTAATCAAATACGAGGATTATATTGCACTCGGTGGCGAGTCTGCTTGCCGTCAAGCAGGTAAACTCGGTATTGAAGGCAAGGAATACATCGTGCAAGATGGCGACATCATGCACTTCCTCTTCAACGTGTAATTAAAAAGGCGATAAGGCGAGAGGCGATGAGGCAAGAAATAGCGGCGCAGCCGCATATTACCAGCCTTTAACCTTTAGCCTCTAACCTTTAACCTAAAATATAACAATGTTCGAATTCTTAAATACTTGGCTTACCAACGGCGGCTTTTGGGTCGCTATTCCGCTGATAATTGTGGGCTGTCTAGCACTTATCAAGGGTGCTGACTTCCTCGTGGACGGTGCTTCTGGATTGGCGAAGAAATACGGCGTGAGCGACATCGTTATTGGTCTCACCGTCGTGGCTTTTGGCACAAGTATGCCTGAATTTGTGGTGAATATGGTGGCTGTTGGGCAAGGTAGCACTGAGATTGCTATCACCAATGTACTTGGCAGTAATATTATCAATATCTTCGTGATATTAGGTTTTACAGCAATCATTTTCCCTATTTCATCGCAAAAATCCACTCGCCGATTTGATATACCATTCAGCCTTTTAGCTGCCATGCTTGTATTGCTTTTTGCTATATACAACAGCCCATCGTGGTTGCAAATAGAGCATGTATTCAATATGAATATTGCTGACCCAACCTTCAGCGACTTAGGCTCTATCCAAATGGGACAAGGCAACGGTGGCTTTATTTCGGGTGTAGGTGGTAGTATTCTGCTCATATTCTTCCTTGTTTTCCTGTGGCATAACTTCAAGGGTATCGGTAGTACCCCACAAACGGAGAAAAACGAAGACTACAAACCTATGTCTGCAAAACGCGCGCTAGCATTAATTATCGGCGGTTTAATCGGCTTGGTGGTGGGTGGTGAAGTGATTGTCAAGAGTGCTACTTCTATCGCGCAATCGCTTGGTGTAAGCGATGCAATTATCGG
>JAZQSZ010000076.1:0-9068 GCA_045630365.1 Paludibacteraceae bacterium
TTTGCATTGAACACTTGCCAAGAGGCTAACGGTGTGAGCTGGTTGCACGGTGAGGTAAGCAAGAAGATGTTTGCTCCAGTATGGCCAGGTTACTTCGAGGAGGAGTTGCACGTAGATTATGTGACCAACGGTGTGCACATGCCTACATGGGCTGCTAGCGAGTGGAAAGCGATCTACAAAGAGATCTTCCCAAAAGAGTGGATCAAAGATCAATCTAACCTCGCAATGTGGGCGCCATATAACGATATGCCAGAGGAGAAGATCTGGGCTACTCGTATGAGCCTTAAGAAGAAACTCATTGATTATTTGAAGGAGCAATTCCGCGACAACTGGATGAAGAGCCAAGGTGATCCTGCTCGTATCGTTCGCGCATTGAACGAGATGAACGCTGACAACCTCATCATCGGTTTCGGTCGTCGTTTCGCAACATACAAACGTGCTCACTTGCTCTTTACCGACTTGGAGCGTCTTGATAAATTGGTGAACAACCCTAACCGTCCAGTACAATTCTTGTTTACTGGTAAGGCTCACCCAGCTGATGGTGGTGGTCAAGGTCTCATCAAGCGTATCATTGAGATCAGCCGTATGCCACAATTCTTGGGTAAGATTATCTTCCTCGAGAACTACGATATGCGTCTTGCTAAGCGTTTGATCTCTGGTGTGGATATCTGGTTGAACACTCCTACTCGTCCATTGGAGGCATCTGGTACATCTGGTGAGAAGGCACAAATGAACGGTGTACTCAACTTCTCTGTGCTCGATGGCTGGTGGAAAGAGGGTTACGTAGAGGGTGCTGGTTGGGCATTGACCGACAAGCGTACTTACGAGAACCAAGCTCACCAAGACCAATTGGATGCTGCTACTATCTACCAAATGCTTGAGAACGAGATTATCCCTATGTACTACGCTAAGAACAGCAAGGGCTATTCTCCAGCATGGATTCAAACCATCAAGAACTCTGTTACTAAGATCACCCCACGCTTCACAACCAAGCGTATGATGGATGACTACTTTGAGAAGTTCTACAACAAACTCGCTAAGCGTCATGCTCTCCTTGGTGCAGATAACTATAAGATTGCTAAGGATATCGTAGCTTGGAAGCAAAATATCGTAGCTCACTGGGATAACATTGAGGTAGTAAGCTCTATCTTCGAGCCAACCGAGTTGCCAGCTAACGTAGGTGGCAAGTGCAAGGTGGCCGTAGAGCTCGATACTAAGGGTCTCAACGACAAGGGTATTGGCGTAGAGCTCGTAGCTATCCGCACTTCTACTCACAACAATGACAAACTCTATGAGGTTAAGCAACTCAACCTCGTGAAGGTAGAGGGAAGTCATCTCTTCTACGAGGTGGATTATCGTTTGGACTATGCTGGCGGTATGAAGTTCGGCTTGCGTATGTATCCTAAGAACGACTTGCTGCCACACCGTATGGACTTCTGCTACGTTCGTTGGATTTGATAGCCTAGCGGCTATAGGCTATGAGGCGAAAGGCGATTAGGCTATAGGCAAGATATAAAAAACGACTGCTCAATTAAATTGGGCAGTCGTTTTTGTTGAGAGGATAGGAATTGTTTAGAGAGGGATTCGAGGGCACCGACCTCGCTGCGCTCAGCCACCTCGAATGCCCTTTCTTGCCAGAAGCATCCTAATAGAAGAAGGATTCTTCCTTGAGCGCGCAATGTGTTGTTTTGCGCGCAATAGTTGTTGAATCAAGTTGTTTAGGCTGTTGTTTAAAAGAATAAGAGAGGGATTTCTTCGTAATCCCAAACCTCTGCCACGGGCATCCTGGGCAAGCGTTCGGCTCGTCCAACCAAGTGAAAGCAAAAGAACCTTGTTAAATTTCTCTTTTTTGTACATAGCAGTTTGCTTATGAAAGCCAGCTTTCAACGCTGTCTGCTATATACAAAAAAAGTAGAGATTGTACATCTCTACTCATTTTTTGCTTTCACTCGGTTTCCCGAGCTCTCCGCGGAGAGAGAGGGATTCGAACCCCCGGAGCCTCTCAGCTCAACGGTTTTCAAGACCGCCGCAATCGACCACTCTGCCATCTCTCCTCGTCAGAATGCGCTTGTCGTATGAACGACGCTTGCCAGCGTCCTTGGGCGACCGCGATTCCTCCTCTCAAATCGAAAGTAACTTTCGATTTGGTTTTATTAGTTTTAGGAGCTAAAAAATTCTTAATTCCCAAAAGCGGGTGCAAAAGTACTGCTTTTTTTTGAATTGTGCAAATATTTTTGAAGTTTTTTTGCGTATGTGGAAATTTTATAGTAATTTTGCAGCGAAAAATTTGTATTTGCGCACAAAATGTTATTACAAGTACTAAAATCTAAAATACACCGCGTTACAGTAACGGAGGCTAATCTTGAGTATATCGGTAGCATAACTATTGATGAAGACCTTATGAATGCAGCTAATATTTATGCTGGTGAAAAGGTCCAAGTGGTAGATAACACCAATGGAGCTCGTATTGAGACTTATGTTATTCCTGGTCAGCGCGGTAGTGGATGCATCTGTATTAATGGTGCTGCTGCTCACCTTGTTCATGTTGGTGACACAGTAATCATCATGGCTTATGCACTCATGACTCCTGAAGAAGTCAAGGAGTTCAAACCTTCTATTGTATTTCCCAACAACAACCATCTTGCGTAATGGCGTTCTTTGACCTTATACATACGGACGCGCACACGTGCGCACGCGTGGGTGTGGTTCATACGGATCATGGCGATATTCAAACGCCTATCTTTATGCCCGTAGGTACGGTGGGTACAGTAAAAGGTGTGCAACGTTGTCACCTAGAGGATGATATCAAGGCGCAAATTATCTTAGGCAATACCTATCATTTATACTTACGCCCAGGTACAGATATCTTACACCAAGCTGGCGGTTTGCATCGTTTTGAGGGATGGAAACGTCCTATCTTGACCGATTCAGGTGGTTTTCAGGTGTTTTCATTGACGGATATTCGCAAGATGACCGAAGAGGGCGTACAGTTCTCCTCGCATATTGATGGCCGTAAATTGATGTTCACTCCAGAGAATGTGATGGATATTCAGCGAGAGATTGGTGCTGACATCATGATGGCCTTTGATGAGTGTTGTCCGGGTACTGCTGATTATCAATACGCTAAGAAATCTATGGAGCGTACCCATCGTTGGCTAGACCGTTGTATCGCGCGTTTTGATTCTACTCCAGATGTGTACGATTATCGCCAACACCTTTTTCCTATCGTTCAGGGATGTGTATATCCTGATTTGCGTCAAGAAGCAGCGAAGCGCCTGCGTGACTTGGATCGCGACGGATATGCTATCGGTGGACTCGCTGTGGGTGAACCAGCTGAAGATATGTATGCGATGATTGAGGTAGTTAATGATATTCTCCCTCAGAACAAACCTCGTTATCTCATGGGAGTTGGTACGCCTTGGAATATCCTTGAGGCCATTGAACGCGGTGTAGATATGTTTGACTGCGTAATGCCTACTCGCAATGGTCGTAATGGTATGATTTTCACGCAAAATGGTGTGATGAATCTTCGTAATAAGAAATGGGAAAATGATTTCACTGAGTTGGATCCTTGTGGTACTAGTTTTGTGGATCATCACTATACCCGTGCATATGTGCGCCACTTGATTCATGCACAAGAGATGTTGGGTTTGGAGATATTGAGTATCCACAACTTAGCCTTCTACTTGTGGTTGGTAGGCGAAGCGCGTAAGCATATTTTGGAGGGAGATTTCAAGTCGTGGAAAGATGATATTATGCCTCGTCTTATGCAGCGTATGTAATTGGTTAATCGGTAGTTTAAAGAGTTTTAATAGTTTTATCGCTGCGCTGTTTTAATCGTTTAAAACTCCTAAAACTCTTAAAACCTCTAAAACTTCTAAAACAGCACCTTTAGGGCGACTAAAACCCCTAAAACTTCAAACTAGTTTTGAAAAAACTCGACAAATATATAATCGGCAAATTCTTAGGCACATTCTTCTTCTCGATTGTGCTGATTATGAGTATTGCGGTGGTGTTTGATTTGACGGAGAAAATGGATGATTTCTTTGAAAATCAAGCTCCTATCAATGAAATTATATTTGACTATTACCTCAATTTTATTCCTTATTACATGAATATGTTCAGTCCGCTGTTCATATTCATTTCGGTGATTTTCTTTACCTCTAAGATCGCAGGAAATAGCGAAATCATCGCTATTTTGGCTAGTGGCGTATCTTATCATCGATTGATGCTCCCTTATTTGATCAGTGCCTCGGTACTTTTCGTCATGTCATTTGTTCTTACAGGCTATGTGATACCTCCTGCGTCATCGGCTATGTTGAATTTCCAAGATAAATATATCCAGCGCTTTACCCGTGAGACCGCTCGGAATATACAAATGGAAGTGTCCCCAGGAACAATATTGTACATTGAAAATTTTCAAAAACGTACTAATATAGGTTATCGCGCATCCTTGGATCATTTTGAGGGAAAGCGTTTGACTATGCGTATTACAGCAGATCGTATTCAATATGATTCTGCATATAATTGGCACTTGAGCAAATATGTTCGTCGTGATTTTGATGACATGCATGAGAGATTAACCCGTGGAGCTCGATTGGATACGATTATTCCTATTATGCCGAAGGAATTGTTTTATACCGCAGAGAATGCGCAGATGATGACCAACCCTGAGTTGAAGGAGTATATCAATCAGCAACGTCGTCGAGGAGTAGGTAATGTGCAAGCATTTGAAACAGAGTGGTGGAAGCGTTGGGCTAGTCCTATTGGTGCGTTCATAATGACGTTATTGGGTGTGACTTTAAGTTCAAAGAAAGTGCGAGGTGGAATGGGCAAAAACCTAGGTGTGGGTGTTGCGTTGAGTGCTTTGTATGTGTTGTTTTCCACTGTTTCAACCACCTTCTCTGTGAGTGGTGTAATGTCGCCTTTCCTGAGTGTATGGTTGCCTAATTTCTTGTTTTTGGGTATAGGCATATTCTTGTATATCCGAGTGAGTAGGTAGTGTAGGGTGTAGAGTGTAAGGTGTAGGGCGTAAGGTGTAAAAAAATGAAGAATAAAGAATTTGAAATGTTAGCAAAGACCTTCAAGGGTCTTGAGCAGGTACTAGCAACAGAGTTGGTGCAATTGGGTGCCAATAATGTACAAGTAGAGCGTCGTGCTGTGTCTTTCACAGGAGACAAACGTATGCTTTATACCGCTAATATGTGTTTGCGTACCGCATCACGTGTGTTGGTGCCTATCCTGTCGTTCAAGGCGCAGAAGGCCGACGATATATACGAACAAGTGAAGGCGCTTGATTGGTCTCAATATATGACCATTAAGACCACTTTCCAGATAGATGCAACGGTTTATTCGGATTATTTTCGTCATTCACAGTTTGTGACCTATCGTGTTAAGGACGCTATTGTGGACTATTGGATGGAGCGCGAGAATCAGCGACCTAGTGTCAAATTAGAGGGTGCTGATTTGTATCTCAATGTGCATATTGCAGGAGATCGTGTAACTTTGTCTTTAGATAGTTCGGGTGAGAGTCTGCACAAGCGTGGTTATCGTGTTGCCAACACCCAAGCACCTATCAATGAGGCACTAGCAGCGGGTATGTTGCTTCTAGCAGGATGGAATGGTCAAAGTGATTTCTATGATCCTATGTGTGGTTCGGGAACGCTACTCATCGAGGCTGCTTTGATAGCTCGTAATATCGCTCCGGGTGTGTATCGCCAAGGTTTTGCTTTTGAGAAATGGGCCGATTTTGATGCGGATCTATGGGATGATGTATATAATGACGATAGTCGTGAGCGCGATTTCAAGCATAAAATTTACGGTTCAGATGCGGGTTTCTATGCGGTACAAGCCGCCACGAAGAATATCCAATCTGCTAGTTTGCAACGAGATATAGAAGTGAAGCAGATCCGTATAGAGGAACTGCGTTTGGCGGATACCAATACAGAAGGTGCGTTGGTGATGATCAATCCGCCATACGGCGAGCGCTTGTCGCAGGATAAAAATGTGTTGCGTTTGTACCAAGATATGGGTACAGCTCTCAAACATCAGTTTAATGGGGCAACGGCCTGGATTATCTCTAGCAATGAGGATGCGTTGAAGTGTGTGGGATTGCGTCCTGCTAAAAAGATTCACCTTGTAAATGGTGATTTGGAGTGCTTGTTTAATAAGTATGAATTGTTCAAAGGCGATAGAAAGACATGGAAGAAATCCTTATAGAAGATTATAATTATCCTCTTCCAGATGAGCGTATAGCGAAGTATCCATTGGCTAAGCGTGATACGAGCAAACTATTAGTCTATCGAGATGGTCAGGTGTCAGAAGATGTATTCGCTCATGTGGGCGAGTATTTATCTTCTCAGTCTCTCCTTATCTATAATAATACGCGTGTGATACAGGCGCGACTGGAGTTTTACAAAAATGCTGTTCAGGAGTTTAGGAGTTCAGGAGTGACCTCTGAACAAGCACAAGGTGCGACTAAACCTTCTACACCTCTGAACAACGAAGTTACTAGAGGTGCTCGCATAGAGATTTTTTGTCTAGAGCCATTACAACCCAATGACCATCAATTAGCATTGAGTAGCACTGCGGGATGTACTTGGAAGTGTATGATAGGCAACGCCAAAAAGTGGAAGGCGGGTGCTTTATCCTTACCTGTGACTCTGTCGTCGGGAGAAAATGTGACTTTGTTGGCAGAGAAAGGACAGCAGATAGGCAATACGTTCGAAGTTCGCTTCTCATGGACTTCTAATTGTCTAACAGCGCAGCGATCTAACAACGAAGTGGTCCAACAACAAAGTGGTCTAACAGGCGTAGTCGATCTGAATATCAGCTTTGCTGAGATTCTTGACGCTGTAGGTGAACTGCCTATTCCTCCATACCTCAATCGCAAGACCGAGGAAAGCGATAAAACGACCTACCAAACAGTCTATTCGCGTATTAAGGGATCGGTGGCCGCGCCTACAGCAGGACTGCATTTTACCAACGAAGTGCTAGATGGTTTGCGTGCGAAGGGAGTACAAACCGCAGAGGTAACACTACACGTTGGTGCAGGTACTTTTCAGCCCGTCAAAGTGGCTAATGCCAATGAGCATACGATGCATACGGAGATTATAGCGGTACCTCGCGATACGATAACTACCTTGATGGATAATCTTGGACATATTGTAGCCGTAGGTACAACGAGTATGCGTACGCTAGAGAGTCTCTATTTTTTGGGTGTAGGAGTTCAGGAGTTTAGGAGTTCAGGAGCTCAGGAGCAGTTATCCGTAGCGCAGTTTGCACCATATACCCGAGAATATACTTTGAGTACGCGGGAGGCGTTGCAAGCATTAGTGGATTATCTCGATGCTACGGGGCAGGATGTATTGCATGCTGAGACGCAGATTATGATTAAGCCTGGTTATCAATTCCATGTAGTGGACCAACTGATTACCAATTTCCACCAACCTAAATCCACTTTGCTGCTTTTGGTTAGTGCTTTTGTAGGTGGCGATTGGCATACAATATATGATTATGCTTTGGCCAATAACTTCCGTTTCCTAAGTTATGGCGATAGCAGTATCTTAACGCGAAGCCATTAACGTGAACAAAGTGAACACAAATGATTGATACTCATTGTCATATAGATGATCCGCAGTATGCGGAGGAGTTGGATGCTTTTCTTCTTTCTCAGCGCGAGGATGGAGTAGAGGCTATCCTTGTTCCTGGTGTAGAAGCAGCTACCACGCAGGATGTACTGAATGTATGTGCTAAGTATCCTGGATATCTGTTTCCCGCTTTGGGTTTGCACCCTGAAAATGTCAAAGAGGATTGGCGTGAGCAACTCGCTATAATCAAATCAGCATTGGATAAACATCTTGTTTCTACCTCTGAAACTTCTGAAACTGCTAAGACCCTTTCAACCTCCAACCCTAGGTTGGTCGCTATCGGCGAAATAGGCCTAGACTATCATTGGGATGTGAGTTTCAAGGAGCAGCAGCACGAAGCTTTGCGTGAGCAAATGCGTTGGGCGGAGCAATACCATCTACCAGTGATGATTCATAGTCGTGATGCTACGGAAGATACGCTGAATATACTCCGTGAATTCCCAACGGTGAAGGGTGTAATGCATTGTTTTAGTGGTAGCCACGAGGTGGCAGAGCAGGTAGTGAAGATGGGGTATTCTTTGGGTATTGGTGGTGTGTTGACGTTCAAGAATTGCAAGCTAGCTGAGCACTTGGTAGGTATCCCACTCGAGGCTTTGGTGTTGGAGACCGATGCACCTTATATGGCACCTGTACCTTATCGTGGTAAGCGCAATGAGAGTCGTTGGATGGTGTATGTTGCTGAGCGTTTGGCGCAAGTCTATGATTGTTCTGTAGAATATGTTATAGAGCAGACAACGGCTAATGCAAAAGCACTTTTTGGGATAAAATTGTGAAAAATAACAAAAAAATCACAATTTATAGTGCATATATGAATTATTTTTTGTACCTTTGCGGGTCGTTAGGTGTATTGTGTCAAAATGTGTAGCAATGGCATAAGGCACAAGTTCTTTGAAAACTAGTAAAAATTAATACAATTGCGACGCGTCGCAAACTAAGGAGAGATGCTCGAGTGGTTGAAGAGGCACGCCTGGAAAGCGTGTAAACTCCAAAAGGGTTTCGGGGGTTCGAATCCCCCTCTCTCCGCAAAGATTTTTATGAATAACCGAATCTGAGCTTGCTCAAGTGAGGTTGAGAATAAAAAGCTTTGCAAGGATGCCGTCGGCAGACTAAGGGATTACGCAGAAATCTCCCTCTCTCCGGATGCCGTCGGCAGACTTGGGCATTCGAGGTGGGCGAGCGTAGCGAGGTCGGTGTCCTCGAATCCTGTTAGAGAACAAACTAGAAGAACTAGACAATCTAGTTTTACTAGAAACCTACTAGAAAACAACGAACAAACAAAATTATAAACAATTTAATACTAAAAACAAATCGTATGAAAAAAATTTTTGCAACCCTTACTGTGTTGGCAATGTTTTCTTTCGGAAGCGTTGCAGTAATGGCTCAAGATGCAGCTGAGGCTGCTCCTGTAGCTGAGGAAGT
>JAZQSZ010000077.1:0-3818 GCA_045630365.1 Paludibacteraceae bacterium
AGCAATGTCTTACCGGGTTTTTGACTCGTCTTAGCCAGTTTAGGATTATGCGTAAGCATATTGATAAGACTAGACTTGCCCACATTACTTCTGCCAATAAAAGCATATTCAGGAATAGTGCTTTGTGGGCACTGCATGACATCCGGGCTAGATATTACAAAAGATGCAAATTGTATCATGTTGTTTAGTGTTTAGAGTTTAGTGTTTAGTGATTGTTTTGTCCAATAGGCAAACCCTCCAAGCAATGCCACCGTGGTGACACCTGCTATGAGGTACGCCACCCAGCTAAGCCCAATCTTTGCGAAGTGGAAGCCTTCTGGTGCAATAAAGATATAACTCACGCTTACCATCGTCATAAACAACGCTGGAATCAGCGAAATTAGGTATGCGTATGGGTATTTTTTCGTTGTGCGCGAGTTCTTGTAGAGGAACACCGTTCCTGCCCACAAAGTGAAGACAGCCAATGTCTGGTTCGTCCATGCGAAATAGCGCCAAACGACGTTGAAATCGACGAAAACCATACCAAATACGCACAAGAATAGCGGAATGGCAATCATCAGTCTATTACGGATAGGGCGTTGGTTCAAGTGCATAAAGTCTGCCACAATCAGTCGAGCCGAACGCAATGCCGTATCGCCCGAAGTGATAGGAGCGGCAATCACACCAATAATCGCCAAAATGCCACCTATCGTACCCAACCACGAACGAGAAACCTTATCCACTACTAAAGCAGCGATATTCTCTCCTGGGTGCGCTGCGGCAAAGGCTTGAAGGCCGTCTATTCCGTACAAACCTGCCTCTTGGTCAGCAAACATCGTACCTGCTGCGGCAGCCCAAATCAATGCCAAGATTCCCTCTGCCACCATGGCTCCGTAGAAGATCCAACGACCTTGGCGCTCGTTGGTTACGCAGCGTGCCATCAACGGCGACTGTGTACCATGAAAACCCGAAATAGCACCGCAGGCAATGCTGACAAACATCATAGGAAATAGTGGCAAACCATTCGTCTGACGATTGTGCAAACCATCGGTCAATTCGGGCATTTCTCCTCCAAACTGGCTAAGCATTACCACCATAATACCGATACCCATAAACAGCAATACACCGCCAAAAATAGGGTAGAAACGACCGATGAGTTTATCTACAGGTAACACCGTAGCCAATGTATAATAACCAAAGATAATCAATACCCACACAATAGGAATCAAATGCCCTTGGAAGGTCATCGTGCCCAAACTAGCCAATCCTTGCAACAAGGTAGCAGGACCTGAAAGGAAAGTAGTGGTCAGCAGTACGAGCAACACGATCGAGAGCAGTCGCATAAAGATCTGCACGCCCTTGCCTAATTCTGTGCCCACTACTTCTGGCAACGAAGCACCACCTTTGCGCAGTGAGATCATTCCGCTGAGGTAGTCGTGTACACCTCCTGCGAAGATTGTACCTAGCACAATCCACAAGAAGGCGGAAGGACCATAGAAGATACCCATGATAGCGCCGAAGATAGGACCCAATCCTGCGATATTGAGGAATTGTACAAGGAAGATTCTCCACGGTTTCATCGGAACAAAGTCCACGCCATCTGTCTTTGTGGTAGCAGGTGTAGCAGCATTCTTATCTATACCAAATACCCGCTCCACGAATGTTCCGTAGAGTAGAAAACCAATAACCAAAGCAATGAGTGAAATGATAAATGTAATCATAACCTAAATAAACCTAAAATAATTCTTATCTCGAAATTTGTCTCAACTCTTAACTCTTAATATCCCCCTTACTTGCCATCTGTAAGCATAGGGACTTCATAGGGACTTCATAAGGACTTCATAGGGATTTCGCCGTATCTTTACCGTAAGATTACCGAGAGAAACAGGGCACTTTGCCCGATAGTTATTTCTGCTTACTCAATTCGTGTCGGATATAATCCCACAATCTTTCGGGTACTGCTGGCTTGCCATTCGCTTGTGGTAAGCGTTGATGTTTGCAGGCTTCTCGTTTAGCAGCAAGATGTTTAGCTGTCCATTCTGCTTTTTGTGCTGGATCACGCATGATAGCTGAAGCCTTTTTGCATAAGGATGAAAACGCCTTTGCTGTAGGGTGTTCTGCCATTTCTTTTTTCTGTTTCTTAGTGTATTGTGGTTTTCTGCAATACGCAGCGTACCCTGTTCGTCCTGGGATAGGGCGCAACCAATGTTCAGCATCAATACTTCCGCCGATACTTTCTAAAAACGATGCTACATGTACAATCATAGTTAATTAATTTTAAGTAAGTTACAGATTTTAATCTATCTTGATTCTCGGCTCCTTGTTCTTGGTTCCAATATGCTGCAAAGGTACAAAAATTTTCTCATATTTCCAAATTTTCCAACACTTTTTTCTTTGTTTATTATTTCCGAATTATATTTGGCTATCCTCGCCTCTAAACTCTAAACTATAGCGGCTTCGCCGTGTCCTCTAAACTGAAAAATGCACGCAAGGTGCATTTTTCTTGCATATTTCAAAATAAATTTGTACCTTTGCACCGCAAACTAGCAATAACTGGTTTGCAGACATATTATTAAAAGCGTTTGCTTTATTTGAGGATTCATTCACTTCTCGACAATTTGAATATCACTTCCGAAGATAATGCGAAACGCTCACGCGTAAGCGTGGGCTTTCTGCATATTTGGAGGTAAAGGGAGTGGATGCCCGAATGAACCAATAGCAGTGGCTCACGCTTTTTGTGTACCTATATTTCAATTGAGAAAGAAAACAAAATACTAACCAATAAAAATAACAAAACAATGAAAAAACTATTTTCTTTATGCTTGATGTGCCTTTTGGCAGTATCAGCAATGGCACAAGATTATGTTGATTTAGGTCTACCTAGTGGTACACTATGGAAACGACAGAATGAGTCAGGTTTTTATACTTATGAACAGGCTATTAATCGTTTTGGAAATAAGTTGCCAGAAAGACATCATTTTGTTGAGTTGAAAAATGAGTGTACTTGGATATGGATGGAGGACTACGGCTATAAAGTAGTTGGTCCCAATGGTAATTCTATTACTTTCCCTGCTGCGGGCTGCCGCGATTGCGATGGCGGTGTGCGCCGCGTGGGTACGGGCGGCTACCATTGGTCGTCCACTCCTTACGATTCAGGCCGCGCGTGGTACCTCGGCTTCAATTCGAGTGGAGTCTCTATGTACGACAGCCCTCGCTGCGGCGGGCTATCTGTGCGTTTAGTCCAGTAATTTATAAATTTTGCAAAACGCATTTGCGTTCAGCAAAATTTGAAGGCATTGAAAACTTCTCTATTTTGTTCGCGGCTTTGCTGTGACAAAATAGAGCGATTAATGAACTGTATTTTCCTTCACTTTCCTCGATGGAGAGTGAAGGAAATTTGTATAAAGAGCTTTGTACGCTAACGATAAATTATTTTGGTCGGAAATCTGTTAGAAAAGAATAACAAAGGAATCTGTCAGATATGAATAAAAAAAAGATTGGCTAATTTCTTAACCAATCTTTTGTGGGCGTTGACGGATTGGTCTCGCTTCGCTCCCAATACCTATACCCTTCGGGGGATTAAAGCACAAACATACTGAAAGGCTTGCAGCCTATCCTTTTTGTCGCTTACAACATCCAAATTAGTAAACTATTGTTGTTATAAGCAACAAAAAAAGGACATCAATGATGTCCTTTCTGTTTGTTTGTGGGCGTTGACGGATTCGAACCGCCGACCCTCTGCTTGTAAGGCAGATGCTCTAAACCAGCTGAGCTAAACGCCCGAATGGGAATGAATGGTGGGCGTTGACGGATTCGAACCGCCGACCCTCTGCTTGTAA
>JAZQSZ010000078.1:0-3782 GCA_045630365.1 Paludibacteraceae bacterium
CAATACCCTCAACTCCCTCGTCATCGAGATGGAGAACCGCTACCAACTCCTCATGCAGGCCAGGTGCCGCAACCTAGAGGACTACAGCGAGAAGTGTAGCCATCGCCACCTCAACCCTGAGAAAGGCCACCGATATATGCCATACCTCGTGATTGTCATAGATGAGTACGGCGACTTCATCATGCAAGCCGGCAAAGAGGTCGAGCGCCCTATCCAACGCATCGCACAGAAAGCACGCGCCGTAGGTATGCACATGATCCTTGCCACCCAACGCCCTGATGTTAAGATCGTTACCGGTACCATCAAGGCCAATATCCCTACTCGTATCGCTTTCCGCACGCAGTCTGTGGTGGACTCACGCACGGTGTTGGATAGCAAGGGTGCGGACCAACTCATCGGTAAGGGCGACATGCTCTACTCTGCTAGCGGCGCTATCACTCGTATCCAATGTGCTTTTGTGGACACACCAGAGGTAGAGAATATCGTCAGCCATATCGAGAAACAACAACACTACTTCGAACCATACCAATTGCCTGAGTATGTGCCAGAGGGCGAAGCATTGGCACCGGGCAGTGTGGATATCAAACGCCTTGACCCAATGTTCGCGGATGTGGCGCGTTATACGGTTAGCAAACAGGAGGGTTCCACTTCTCGTATCCAACGTGCTTTTGAGATTGGTTACAACCGTGCAGGTAAACTCTCCGACCAACTCGAGGCGGCAGGTATTGTTGGTCCTAATAAGGGTCCTAAGGGACGCGATGTCCTCATTCAAGATATGGATTCACTCGAACGCATTTTACAAGAACTTGGTCTATGAAACTCCTGATTATCACCCTCACTATCCTTCAGTCGCTTTTCTCCACTTTGGAGCAAAAGACGCTGCAGTCGGACTTCACCCTCACCATCTCCCAATCGCCCATAGCCAATACCCAATCGCCCATCACCTACACTGGCACGCTCGCTATGCGCGATCAGAAGTTTGCTTTGGAGTTTTTCGGTATAGAGGCGGCGTATGATGGCGAGACCTTGTATATATATAGCGAGGACACGGAAGAGTTGACGCTTTCTACTCCTACGGAGGAGGAGTTGATTCAGACTAATCCATTTTTGTATGCGCGTGCGTTGTTGCCTTTGTGTGAGTATGCAGAGAAAGCGTTGGGTGATAAGACGCAGATCACTTTGACACCGAGGGATCAATCTTTGGGTATTAGTAAGTTTGTGCTTCGCCTCGTGACCACCACCCTACTTCCTGTTTCAGCAGAGATTCATGAGTCGGATGGTAAGTTAACGACTTTGCGTCTCACCAGTCCTGAGTATAGTGATTCGACTCCATCTTTCACCCTCACAAAACCCGAGGCATTCATCAACGACTTAAGATAAACACTTATTCATATGAACAACAAGGTAGCGGAAAACCCTTTCAAAAACCGCGTGGATGAGGTTAAAGGCGAAAGGTTAAAGGTTAAAGGCGATGAAATTAAAGGCAAGAATACTTCCTTTATCGTGGTGACGGCGTTGTTTGTGACGCTGTATGTGGTGAGCAATGTGATGGCAGTCAAAGTCATTGGTCTATGGGACCTTTTCTATTTCGATGCAGGTACTATCACTTTCCCTTTTGCCTATATGCTGGGCGATGTCCTGACCGAAATATGGGGCTATAAGACTGCCCGCAAAGTGATCTTCACCACTCTCGTGTGCAATATTGTGATGGTCCTATGTACACAGATTGGTGTCTTCCTCCCTTCGCCCGATTATCTGGATGCCACTGCGCAGGCATACAACACGATGTTCTCCTATGTACCTCGTATTGTCATCGCCTCCTTGACCGGTTTCCTTCTTGGCGAGTTGAGCAACGCGTGGCTGATGGAGAAAATCAAAAAGTGGACGCGTGGCAAACGACTCTGGGTGCGCACTATCGGCAGTTCAGCGGTGGCATACTGGTTTGATTCTCTGCCTTTTGTGTTGATTGCTTTTGCCGGCACTATCTCCACGCGCGACCTGCTATTGATGTTAGCATTCCAATATGTATCCAAACTTCTGATTGAAACGGTCTTTGGTACCCCAATGGCGTATGCAGCTATCAAACTCATCAGACGAAGAGACAACAACCTTTGAAACAGCGTGAAACAAGCCCAATGGGCATGAAACAATTTATATGAAGTACAACGAACTAATGATTTCCCTCAAGCAGGGCAAGTATGCGCCAGCGTATATGCTTTGTGGCAAAGAGCCTTATTATATAGATAAGGTCGCAGATTATATCGAGCAGAATGTGCTAGATGAGATGGCGCGTGAGTTCGACCAAACTATTATTTACGGCAAGGATCTCGCCAATGGCGATGTCGCACCGGTTATTGGTGCTGCACGCGGCTTCGCTATGATGGGAGGATATAAGGTTATTATCGTCAAGGAGGCGCAGAACATCAAGAAGTGGGAGGCACTGGCCTTGTATATGGAAAATCCTCAACCATCAACTATTTTGGTTTTCTGCTATAAGTACGGTTCGCCAGATAAACGCCTCAACCTGTTCAAGAACTGGGAGAAGAGAGGCGGTGTGCTCATGGAGTCTGAGCAGCTGAAGGACTACCAGGTTGAGAAATGGATTCGCGATTATGTGGCGGATTGGAACAAGGCGCAGGGTCAGGAGGGCGACGATGCGGTTAAGATTGACGAGAAGGTCGCTAAGATTTTGGCGGATAGTATTGGCGCAGACTTGACGCAGATTGTCGGTGCTTTGCAGAAGCTCATTGATGGTCGCCCCGAGGGAGTTAAGGTTATTGATGCCGACCTTGTGGAGCGCAATGTGGGTATATCTAAGGACTTCAATGTCTTTGAGTTACAGAGTGCTTTGATAGCGGGCGATGTGGTCAAGGCTAATCGTATCACGCAGTATTTCGCTTCATCTAAGGATCACCCTATGATCAAGGAGTTAGGTGTGTTGTATGGTTTCTTTGCTAATCTGATGATTTATCATTATTTGCCTGATAAGAGTGATCGTGTTGCAGGTCCTGCTATGGGTGTTGCCCCATATTTCGTTAAGGATTATGCAACGGCGGCGCGTCGTTTCTCTGCGGGTAAGACTTTTGCTATTATCGGTTATTTCCGCGACATTGATGCCCGTCTCAAGGGTATCAATAACCCCAGCGCCAAGGACGCTGACCTATGGAAAGAACTAATCTACAAAATATTGCACTAATCGTAGTGAATAATCGAACATAAAAAGAGGATGTGTCAAAAAAAACTGACACATCCTCTTTTTCATCCTATATCCGTAGCCCCTACCATGGTCTTCCACCAGGACCACCGCTACTGGTATAAGTGCTCAATGTAACAGAACTACCACCACTAACACTGCCTCCTACATTAGCAGCACCGCCAAAATACGAAGTTCCACCACTCACTGTTACACTTGATTTCAATGTAGGAGTAGAAGAGGTATACACCACCAATGTTTGGCTACCACCGCCACCACCAGGACCACCTGAAGAAGTGGATTTAGTTGGAGTCTTAAACGCTACTACCAACGTTCCGCCGTTATACAACGCATGCCATGTATCTGCCGTCCAAGAGCTTGTCTGCATAGCAGTACCACCTGTGATACTTGCACCACTCTCCAAGCCTCCGACTGCTATAATAGTTCCACCTTGTACATATAGTTTCTTTTGTTGCTCCGAATTGGCATCAAATGCCACCTCTGGCGAATTAGCACCAATAGCATAACATAATCCACCTTTGATATACGTATTACCATTGGAATCTATACCATCATTATTCGTTGCACG
>JAZQSZ010000079.1:0-4284 GCA_045630365.1 Paludibacteraceae bacterium
CCACGCCGTTCCACTCAAGTCCTACGTTGTAGCATAGGTTCAACCAATCAGTCACGTCGTTCTCAAAGAGCAGGTATATGCTTGGTGCTACATAGGATGTCTCATATTGCTCTTTGGTGGCAGGCAGACAAATATTAGCCAAGAAACTCACTTTAGGTACGGCTTTCCATCCATCGAAGATTTTGATTTTTGTACCGAGGGTGATTGGCTCCACTCCGTAGGTCCATTTATCCTCTAGGGTGTTGCCTTGTGCGAGTGTGCCATCGTATTGTAAACGGAGTTCGGCAAATGATGTTACACCAATGCGGAGCATAGTGGTAGGGAGAGTGAGGGAGTGCATCTTATCGGTGTAATCCCATTGCACACCTGTTTCCCATTGCACGGTCTTGAATGGCAATACATTCACGCCTGTCGCCATACCAGGGCGATCGGCAGACACGGCAAGTGTTTCTTCGTTTACCACTTCTTGTGCTTGCAACAATGTAGCAAACATCAATAACAATAAAAATATTCTTGTTCTCATAATCATTTCTCTATTGCTTTGCAAAGGTACTATTTTTGCGCTTTTCCACCAAGAATCCTTTGGGTTCTTATTGGTTCTTATTTCAATGCTCAAATGTCCGCAACGCAAATATTAATCTTAATTAATATTCTTGTTTACGCCGCAAAGTTAATACTTTTTTATGATTCTTGCAATTTTTTTACTTTATTTTTTACATAAAGTTCAAAAGGGATATGTTTTTGTTGTATATATTGATTTTTTTTTGTAATTTTGCACACAAAATTTTGGTTATATGTCAGAAAAACAACTGCAAATACGCAACTCAACCGCAGAGTTCCTTATTTTTCAAGCAGAAGATAAGGCACAGGGCGTGCAAGTCTGCTATGAGGATGATACCATTTGGGCAACGCAAGATGCTATCGCTACGCTGTTTGACAAAGGTAGATCAACTATTACTGAGCACCTTAAAAATATTTTTGAGAGTGGAGAGTTGCAAGAAGATGTGGTTCGTCGGAAATTCCGACATACCACTCAGCATGGTGCCATAGAAGGAAAAACTCAGACAAGAGACGTTACTTTCTACAACCTAGATGCCATTATCTCCGTAGAATAATCTCTACTATGTCAAAACCTATGCCTATATACACAGATCAGTCCATCCTTATCCATGGCTTCATCGCCTCGCTTCTTCTACAAGGGGAGGAGTGGGATATTCGTTGTGTGGAGTCTGACGCCCGTGATTATCATCAACAGTATTATTCCCGCATGGATGCTAAGTCCGCCCTTGCGCAGGAGATCGATTGGTGGTGGCATTTCTACGAGGATGAGCACTTGCTGAGTGTACCCCGCCGTGAGGATTTGCTTTCCGCTGGTGTGTACTACCTATTATGGCAGGCGCAAGACCTCTTTCTCCCGATGGAAGAGGCAGATAAACTGACCACTGATATGGCGATTTATCTCAACGATGACCATTATCTATATAAGGTGAACGACTTCTTGGCGCTTTTCCCTCGTGATGGAGAACCTAATCTAGACTTTCTGCTTCACGGTTTTGCTGCGCAATTGCTCACATACGCAGCTAGTTGTTCGATGGAACATATGCTTACTCATCCTGAAGAGTATGATCCTATTCTTATAGCCCGAATGATTGCTGATTGGCTACAATCTACACCGACCATTTGGATGGATAATATCCTCTTTGATATTCCAGATGTCTATCTGCTCTATGCCTCATATGTGGATACGCAGAAGACCCAATGGGATGCGGATAACAAACGCCGTTACCAATCTCAGCAACCTCAAGTTCGCTACTTTATGACTCATCTCTTGGAGCAACTACGAGCAGATGCCAATGATGCAATCGCTAAACTTACTCCATATCTATCTCCCAAACAACTAACTGCCTATCAACGCTACCTTGCAGAGTGCCAGCAGTATATCATAGACCAGACCCAAACACGCCGCAAACCACAGGACGACTCGTTTGATCAATTCTTTTGCGAGGGAGTCTCTCCTTATTACAAGCGGAAAGCCATAGAGCGCATACGAACGGCTCTGATGCAAGAAAATCCCACAGCCATGTTAGCATTAGAGGTGAAGAGACTGCGAGATGAAAAGATCCTCCTCAAGACTTTCCATTCCTACAGACGCTTTGTGGATATTCTCAATCCTATGTTCAACGTAGCAATCAAGGCGGATAGTCTATCCAAGCATTTTAGGAGGCGGTAAAGAAAAAAGTAAACTTTTGCGCAAAATTCTTGCGTATGTGCATTATTTGTAGTACCTTTGTCGCCGAAAAGGTGGTAATGTTACCACCAAGTAAAGTGGTAAATAGAATTTAGTATGGAAAATAAGAAACTACAATCTGCTATTGAACAGTGGGAGGAACTCCAACCGTTATCAGAAAATGATCGCGACCGATTGAGTCGCAGATTTACTATTGATTTCAACTACAATAGCAATCATATTGAAGGTAACACCCTCACTTATGGGCAAACAGAGTTGCTTTTACTTTTTGGCAAAGTGGTAGGTGAGGCTAATTTTCGCGACTGCGAGGAGATGAAAGCGAGCAATGTAGGATTGCAAATGATGTTGGTAGAATCTTCTGACAAGCAGCTCCCCTTGACACAGAACTTTATTCGTACACTTCATCGTACATTATTGCGTGAAGATTACACAGTTTATCGTACATTACCCGGAGGTGTGCAAACAAGTTATGTTATTCATGCTGGACAATACAAAACGCGCCCCAATAGTGTTATCACTCGTTATGGCGACCGATTTGAATATGCTTCACCCGAAGAAACACCGGCACTAATGGCAGATTTGGTGGATTGGTATAATCAAACTGAGCAAGAAGGTAAACTATCACCTATTGATTTGGCGATTTTATTCCACTATCGATATATTCGTATTCACCCCTTTGAGGATGGCAATGGTCGTATCGCTCGTTTGATGGTGAATTACATTCTATCACGTCATGGTTATCCAATGATAGTAGTGCGTAGTCGTTTGAAGCAAGAGTATTTAGAAGCATTGCATCGGGCAGATTTAATAGTAGGTGCAACCCCTGCAGATGGTGCGCACGCTTCGCTAAAAGCAATTCGTCCGTTCCATAAATATATGACCAACCTAATAGCAAAAGAGGTGACAAACGATGTGCTATTCGTAACCGAAAAAGCAGAAAATATATGGTGGTACGACGGTGAGCGCATTGTTTTTCGCACACCAAGTTATGGAAAGATTTTGCATGAATTACGTATTGAGTCGAAAGCCACATTAGCATATTTGCAAACAGAAATAGGCATCAATCGTTCTGCCATCCAAAAAATCTTGCAAAATTTACAAGAGAAAGGATATATAGAACGCGATGCAGAAGGTTCATGGCGCGTGTTTATTACTCCGTCTATGTGATACACGTATTAATAAATAGAAAAGCGGGCTGGTCAAAGCCCGCTTTTTACCTGTCTTCACCGTTACCACCCCGTTACCATCTAAAGACTTTACCGAATGAATGCATAACAAAAAGAGGTGCATGCACCTCCTTTGAATAGTAGCTCGCATCACGAGCGTCCACTAAACACTAAACTTCTACTTTGCGCTTCGCATATTTTTCAGCAAACGCTTTTCGCGCTCTTTTTTGCGCTTCGGTGGCAGGTTTTGTGCGTTTGGGACGACGCTGGATGATCAGTTGACCGTTCAATACCCTGGCATAATGATCTGGAGAAATGTTCCCGTGTAGGGAATCGATAGGATAAGTTGCTTCTGCTTTCATATAATAAAAGGTTTTAGAAGGTTAATAATTCGATTAGAATCTTTAGGAAATTTAGAAAAAGTCAAGACGAGTGAATTCTAAGAATTCTAAAGATTCTAAAAAATCTATCATGCTATTTTAGCTTCGTTTTTTTGATATTTTCCATTCATAATTCGCTGTAAATCACCACTATTTACAAATTTAGATAGCCAGTATTCTACAGTCTTTATATTCACTCCAAGGACTTCAGCCGTCTTCACAGCGTCCTGCTTGGTGAAGACCGTAGGAAGCATTTGGAAGAATTGTTTTTGGATCAGCGTATGACCAATTTCTCCAGGAACAGCCTCTTTGTTCTCGGGCAACATCTGGAACATCATCGCGGCATGCAGCAGCAGTTTGTGCCCAATCAGAAGCATCGTTTCAAAATCCTGCTCCGAACATACCGCACGTTCGGGCAATGGCTGCGTGATGTCCATGCGCAAGCCCGTGAGAATCATACCAATACGCTTCATGATAACCGGCATACGTT
>JAZQSZ010000080.1:0-3449 GCA_045630365.1 Paludibacteraceae bacterium
CGCTATTCTTGTAGTTGTATCTAACCCTATGGATACTATGGCATACCTCACATACAAGGCACTTGGTTTGCCACGCAACCGTGTCATTGGTATGGGTGGTGCTTTGGATAGCAGCCGTTTCAAATATTTCTTGAGCCAAAAATTGGGTTGCAATGCTAACGAGGTAGAGGGCTTCGTTATCGGTGGTCACGGTGATACTACTATGATCCCTATGACTCGTTTTGCTACTTACAAAGGTATGCCAGTTAGCGAGATGATTAGCGCAGAGGAGCTTGAGCAAGTAGCTAAAGACACTATGGTAGGTGGTGCTACTCTTACTGGTCTTCTCGGTACTAGCGCATGGATGGCTCCAGGTGCAGCAGCTGCTGCGGTAGCAGATAGCGTAATCAACGACCAAAAGAAGATGATCCCATGTTCTGCTTACCTTGAGGGAGAGTATGGCTACAACGATATCACTATTGGTGTTCCATGTATCATTGGTAAGAACGGTATTGAGAAGATTGTTGAGTTGCCATTGAACGAGGCAGAGAAGGCACTTTTCGCAGCAAGCGAGGAGGCAGTTGCTAAGACTACTGCAGTACTCAAAGAGATCGGCGTTCTTTAATCAATATTCAACAAATAAATAAGGCATACTCAAACGAGCATGCCTTATTTGTTTTATACAGGTATATTTATTTCCCCAATTTAATATGAATCAAGATTGGATCGTGGTCGGCGTAGCGGAAGATGGTTTCATCAAGACCGCGTTTGAAACCACGGCTATAGAAATAATCGGCATTCAAGTGATAAGGTTGTACTTTTGTTACTTGTGTACTCATCGTTGGAGAAGCAAATACGCGGTCTAAATAACCTGCCTCGCTATAATACACATAGGAATAACCTTTTGGTGCATATTGCATCAACACATCCGTATAACCTGCTTGAATAATGGTTTGCAATGGTTGCTCATAGGTATAACTATTGTAGTCACCCACAAGGAGAATATCCTCATCTTGGAAAATTTGTTGCTCCTGAATTTTGCTGAGCATTGCCATTAGACTATCTACATTTGCCATGCGTTTGTCGTTAGACTCTGCCCCAGTACCGCGTTTAGAACGGAGGTGGTTGATGTTGAGAACAAACTTCTCGCCCGAAGCTATCTCCTCCCATCCCAAGGCGATGAGTCGATAGTGGTAGTGGCTATTGGTATTGGCATAACCATGTTCCATTTCGCCATAAGGGCGTACCTTATCCTTGCGGTAGATATAGCCGCAGGAGATCATATCTTGGTTGTCCCAACCATCAGAAACAAAGGCATACATTTCTTTCTTTGCCATCTGATTGAGCGCATTTACTAACATTTGTGGAGCACTATCGCCACGCTGAATCTCGCATATGGCATAAATATCTGCATTGATATGAGTAAGCGCCTTGCTGATTTTGAGCGTCTGCATAGTTTGTTGTTTGACAGTGGTCTTGCGTTGGGCATAACCACCTAGATCAAAGAAATAGTTCTGGATATTCGTTGCGCAGATGAGTAGTCCACCTTTAGGCATTTTAGGCATAGGTTCAGGTTTGTTGTTGGTAAATTTAGGAGTGGCACCTGTGACTAGTTTGCCAGGACCAACTACTTTGGCAGTCAGTTTTTTGATTGTACAACCTGTTCGCACTTGGTAATTGGTGATCTTGCAAGATAGTTTGATCATTTTGCTGCGGTTCTCTTGTTTAATTTTCCAATAGGTGGTACTATCGCCTTGTGCTAGTCCAACGGCATGCTCTTCTGGGACATATAGACGTTCAGTAGAGAGTATGAGCGAGTCATAGTAGTTGCCGCAGACATAGAGGGGGTGGGTAAACTCAACGGTTTGACCGATATAAGGCTCCCAACCATCCGCAAAAGAGTCCGGAAATGTGACTTTGATGGTAGCACTTACTTGTGCAGCGATCAAGATAAAAGCAAAAATAATAAACTTACGCATGAGATTAACTAGGTGAGTATTTATTTGAAACCGAAGACAAAATACACCGCAGCTACCAAACAAAGTGCAGCTACAATATGATTCCACTTAACCTGCATATGAAAGGCGATTACCGAGAACACTACGAAGACCACCAAAGTAATCACCTCTTGCAAAATCTTAAGTTGCATTAACGAGAACGGACCACCATTCCCTTCAAAACCAATACGATTGGCTGGAACTTGCAAACAATATTCAAAGAAAGCGATGCCCCAGGAGATAGCGATTACTCCTATCAGAGGAAGCGTTTTGAACCATGAGAACTCAGCCATCTTCAAATGACCATACCACGCCAATGTCATAAACACATTTGACGCTACCAAAAGTAATATTGTATAAAAACTATTCATATCTTTTATAGTTTAAAGTTTATAGTTTAAGGTTTAAAGGCAAGGGTTGTCGGCTTTGTCGATATTTCTCACCTCTACACTTTACACCTTACACTCTACACTTTTTTAGGAAGATAATCGGACTTAATATTCTCCATTGCGCCCCAAATTGAATCGCGTACATTAGGGTTCAATGCCTCTAATTGGGTCAACAACTGTTTTACCTCAGCTCTATTGCTCTCTTTCTCCAATGGACAGAGTTTCACTTGCTTTTCGTATCCACTCAACTCTGCATATTGTTGAATATCTCTCTCGTCTATTAGGCACAAGGGTCTTATCATTTCCATTGGCATCTTCTCCATCTGCAGGAGAGGTGGAATAGTCGCTACACTACCTTGAAATATTAGATTCATCAAAAGCGTCTCTACCAAGTCATCCTTATGATGTCCAAATGCAATCTTGTTGCACCCCAACTCTTGTGCCACATCAAAAAGGGCCTTGCGTCTGTACCACGAACACAAGAAACATGGATGCTTTTCCTTCGTCTTCTGCTTTTCGATAATCTCCGTATCTCTTACAACAAAAGGTACACGCACACGCGCGCAAAAATCCTCCAAGTAACTCAAATCTGAATGATAATCTCGCTCCTTCACCCGCACATGTACAGCGGTAACTTTGAAACGAGGTACATACACTTGCGCACGTTTACCCAAGAGTTCAACCAAAGCCAACGAATCTTTGCCGCCACTCAAACCCACAAGGATATGATCGCCATCAGCAATCAGTCCATAATCCGCACAGGCTTTATGAAAGCGTTTAGTCAGTCGAATGCGTAATTTATCAAGCGCTATTTCTTCGGGCGTTTTGTTCATAATCGGGTGCAAAGTTAATGAAAAAATAGCAAATATCCCACAAAAATGACGAAAAAAGCATTTTTTTTGCATTTTTTTTGCAAAATATTTGGTCAGTTCAAAAAAAAGCAGTACCTTTGCACTCGCTTTCGGTTGAGAGCGATGTTCTTTAACATTTTGCGGCAATAGCTCAGTTGGTAGAGCACAACCTTGCCAAGGTTGGGGTCGCGAGTTCGAGTCTCGTTTGCCGCTCTATAGAAATGAGCAGGACA
>JAZQSZ010000081.1:0-18024 GCA_045630365.1 Paludibacteraceae bacterium
CTGCTTCAAGAATTAGAGAACAAAGGTAGCAAAGTCCTTTATATTCAAAGTAATGCGGCACAATTTGATGCTGCACGCGAAGCAGTTAAACAAGTGGTAGAAACCTTTGGAAGCATCGACATTCTCGTATGCAACGCAGGTATAACCCGAGACACTTTGTTTATGCGCATGAGCGAGCAACAATGGGATGATGTAATAGACATCAACCTCAAATCCGTCTTCAACTACTGCCAAGCAGCAACCCCATACATGATGCGCCAACGTAGCGGTAGCATCATAGCCATGTCCTCCGTAGTGGGCATTGCTGGCAACGCGGGACAAGCCAACTATGCCGCATCCAAAGCAGGTATCATCGGCCTGATCAAATCCCTAAGCAAAGAACTAGGCGCTCGCAACATACGTGCCAATGCCATCGCACCGGGATTTATCCTCACCGATATGACATTAGCATTACCTGAGGAAGTGAGACAAGAAATGGTCAAAATGGTACCGATGCGCCGTTGTGGCGATGCCGAAGAAGTAGCTAAAGTGGCATTATTCTTAGCATCCGACCTCTCGTCCTACGTATCAGGACAAGTGATCTCCGTCAACGGAGCAATGGGATAGATTCTCAAATAACACATAAACAATAAAAAGAAAGACTCTCCAACGAGAATCTTTCTTTTTTTGTTGCCAAACTAGGACTCGAACCCAGACAGACAGAACCAGAATCTGTAGTGCTACCATTACACCATTTGGCAATGTGATTCGTACCAAATCGGCTGCAAAGGTACTGCTTTTTTCTTAAACTACCAAAAAAAATACTAAAAAAACACTAAATACCAAACACTAAACACTAAACTCTAAACACTAAACACCAAAACACTTGCATATATGCAAGTTTTTTTGTACTTTTGCAACCTAATTTGAAGTATTATGGCTTTTCGTATAGCATTAATTGGTTATGGCAATATTGGTCGTGCTGCAGAACACGCCATCATCGCAGCTCCAGATATGGAGTTAGCAGGTATATATCATCATAATGATTCGTTGGAATCTATCCAAGCAGATGCAGTACTACTCTGCACCCCTACTCGCGAAGTGGAGAAGTTTGCTCTTCAGCTCCTGAATAAGGGTATCTGCACCGTGGATTCGTTTGATATTCACAACCAAATCGTGGCTCTGCGCTCGAGTTTGCACACAGCCGCTAGTGAGCATCAGGCTGTGAGTGTGGTTTCAGCAGGATGGGATCCAGGTAGCGACTCTGTGGTTCGCGCCTTACTGTTAGCCATGGCACCACAAGGCATCACCTACACCAATTTCGGCCCTGGTCGCTCTATGGGACACACCGTCGCAGCTAAGGCAATTGAAGGCATCAAAAATGCACTATCTATGACTATCCCACTAGGAACAGGTGTACACCGTCGCATGGTGTATGTGGAACTCGAAGAAGGAGCTATTGCCGCAGAAGTAGAAAAAAAACTACTCGCGGACGATTATTTTGCCCACGACGAGACTCATATGATAGTTGTGGACGATGTAGAGGCACTTAACAATGTGGCTCACGGTGTTAATCTCGTGCGTAGTGGTGTGAGTGGTAGTACCCATAACCAACGTTTTGAATTTAACATGACCATCAATAATCCTGCTTTGACCGCTCAAGTAATGGTTTCTTGCGCTAGAGCAGCCATACGTATGCAACAGGCTGGACGATATGGCGCATACACTATGATAGAGTTAGCACCAATAGACCTATTACCTGGCGAAAAAGAACAACTAATCAAACAACTTGTCTGATTATGAAGCGATTGACTATTATAGATTTTGTAGAAAAATACACCCACGAATATAGCGACTTGACCTTCCTTCGCGAGAAGGTGAATGGTGTGTGGACTGAAACTAGTTTTCGCTCTACCCGTGAAGAGGCACATAAGATCGGTGCAGGTTTAGTAGCATTAGGTCTAAAAAAAGGCGAGAAAGTTTCCCTACTCTCTCAAGGACGTAACCTATGGATTACTAGCGAACTGGGTATCCTCTACGCCGGCGGTGTCAATGTGCCATTGAGCATCAAACTCACAGAGTCCACTGACCTTTTATTCCGTATTCAACACTCAGAATCACGCTATGTGATCGTAAGCGAGCAACAATTACCTAAGATACGCAGCATTATCAAAGATTGTCCTTTGGTAGAGAAAATTATCGTGCTTGATCCAATAGAGGACTACCAAGCCAACGAGATAGCCATTAGCGAGGTGATTGCTATGGGCGAGGAGTACCTCCAAGAGCATACAGCGGAGTTTAAGACACTATACGAATCTATTGGTCCAGATGATTATGCCAACATCAGTTATACTTCAGGCACTACCGCAGACCCAAAAGGAATCTTACTAACACACCGCAATTATACTGCTAATGTGGAGCAGGGAGCGAGTGTGATTCGTTGTCAAAAAGGCGATGTGATGCTCATCATCCTGCCACTTGACCACTGTTTTGCCCATGTAGCAGGTTTCTATACGATGATGTCCTACGGCGGAAGCATAGCGACTGTACCTATTGGAAAAACAGCGATAGCGACATTGAAAAATATCCCTATCGCCATCAAAGAAGTAAGACCAATGCTTATGCTATCCGTTCCTGCCTTGGCACGAAACTTCCGCAAAAGCATCGAAACGAGTATTAAAGCCAAAGGTAAAGTAGTAGAGAGACTATACGAGTTTGCGCTCAATAATGCAATCAAATACAACAAAGAATATTGGAACCGTGGCGGTTGGCAAGCATGGCGATACCCTTTGGTTAAACTCTTTGACAAGATTATCTTCAAAGCAGTACGCGAAGGATTTGGTGGCAGAATGCAGTTCTTTGTGGGCGGTGGCGCATTATTGGACATTGAGTTGCAACGCTATTTCTGTGCAGTGGGCATGCCTATGTTCCAAGGATATGGACTGAGCGAAGCTACACCAATCATCTGTGCAAACTCTATGGGGCATGCTATTTTTGGGTCAAGTGGACGTATTGTAAGTCCATTGGACTTGAAGATTTGCGACGATGAAGGCAACGAACTGCCACATGGCGAGAAAGGCGAGATCGTAATCAAGGGCGAGAACGTAATGGCTGGTTATTGGAAAAATCCTGACTCTACAAGCAAGACTATCATCGATGGCTGGTTGCACACGGGTGATATGGGTTATGTGACCGACAAACATCCTGGATACTTATGGGTAGTAGGACGATTTAAGTCTTTGCTTATCAGTGCCGATGGCGAGAAATATAGTCCAGAAGGCTATGAGGATAGTCTCACCGATGGCAGCAAATACATCGAGCAAGTGATTCTGCACAACAACCAAGATCCTTACACCATTGTACTCATCGTCCCTAACAAAGAGGCACTCAAGGAATATGTCAATGCACAAGGTATAGATCCTACAACGGAGAAAGGCAAGAAAGCGATGTTGCAAAAGATTCAAGACGAAGTAAACGAATATCGCAATGGCAAGTTTGCGGGAATGTTCCCTGAACAATGGTTGCCCAAAGCGATAGCTGTATTGCCAGAGGCCTTTACCGAACAAAATCATATGGTTAACTCAACTATGAAAATCGTTCGCGGTAAAGTAGAGGAGTATTATGCCGATCGCATTGAATATGCCTATACATTAGAAGGTAAGGAACTATTTAACGAGAAGAACATCTCCTCCCTCTAAACTTCTAAACGACTAAACTACTGAACCACTAAAATGCTTGTCATTTTCATAACAATATCAATTATTGCCATCCTCTTGACCAAGGGGATAAAATTATCTGAGCGTATTACTGAGTTCTCCAAAGGCGCAGGGCACAAGAATATGCTCCTTATGGTATGGATATTTATCCTCGCAGGTGCTTTTGCATCTAGTGCCAAAGCGATGGGTGCAGTTGAAGCTACAGTCAATCTGACATTGGATATCCTACCTACTCAATTTCTATTGGCAGGACTCTTTATCTCCGCATGTGTGGTATCACTCTGTATGGGAACGAGTGTCGGCACCATCGTAGCACTGATGCCTATTGCTGCATCATTGGCTGATAAGACAGATATGTCCGTGGCGCTGATGACCGCTAGTATCGTGAGTGGTGCTTTCTTTGGTGATAACCTCAGTTTTATATCAGACACAACCATCGTCGCTACCCAATCGCAGGGTTGCAAACCAAGCGATAAGTTCAAGTATAACTTCTTCCTCGTTTTGCCATCGGCTATTATTGTGGCAATTATATATTTCTTCCTTGGCTCATCCACCCACGAAGTGGTTAGCGCCCCCGTACTATGGTGGAAGATCATCCCTTATGCCACAGTACTCGTACTGGCAACTTGCGGAATGAATGTCATGGTGGTATTATTGATGGGTATTCTGCTCACAGGTATCGTAGGCATTGCAGATGGTAGTTATACTTTTATGGAATGGACTACTAGTCTCACCAACGGTGTGATGGGCATGGGCGAGTTGATACTCATCTCCATGATGGCAGGAGGTATATTTGCACTCATTACCTACAAAGGTGTAATGGATCGCCTTGTACAACTCATTACAAGCAAAGTACGCACTCGCAAAGGGGCTGAACTTAGTATTTGCATGACCGTGGCCATATCAAATATCATTACCGCTAATAACACCGTGGCTATCCTCAGTGTGGGCGATATCGCTAAAAACATAGCAAAACGCTTTGATATTGATCCGCGCCGCACAGCATCCCTATTAGATACTACTTCTTGTACTATACAAGGTTTGATTCCTTACGGGGCACAGTTATTGATGGCTAGTGGTATAGCTGGTATTTCAGCATTGAGCATTGTACCTTATTTGTACTACCCTATGCTCATTGGTGTAACCGTCTTACTCACCATCCTCATCCGCAAAACCAACCCTTAAAACTCTTAAAACTTTTAAACTCTTAAAACTTTTAAATTATGAACACAACACCAACTCCCCATATCGGGGCTAAGTATGGCGAAATCGCCGAGATAGTCATCATGGCAGGTGACCCCTTGCGCGCTAAAATGATGGCAGAGAAATATTTGGAAAATCCTGTTCAATTCAATAGTGTACGAGGCATGCTCGGATTCACAGGCACACACAACGGCAAACATGTTAGCGTGATGGGCCATGGTATGGGTATTCCTTCTATTGGTATCTACACCTACGAGTTATACAACTTCTACGGAGTAAAAAAAATCATCCGCGTAGGTAGTTGTGGTAGTATCCATAACGATCTCAAAGTGGGAGACCTAGTGATTGCTATGGGTGCTTGCACAAATAGCAATTATGCTATGCAATACGAGTTGCCAGGTACCTATGCTCCTATCGCAGACTTCGATCTATGTCGTCGTGCTGCCGAAGCTGCGGAGCGTTTTGGTTACAACTACAAAGTGGGTAATGTATTCTCATCTGACACTTTCTACACCGAAAATGCGCACAACGACAAATGGATTAACATGGGCGTCTTGGCTGTAGAAATGGAAGCGCCAGCATTGTATATGAACGCGGCTCGCTCTGGTAACAAAGCACTCGTTATTTGTACAGTATCCGACCATATCCTTACAGGAGATTCCACTACCGCAGAAGAGCGTCAAAACAACTTCACTCACATGATGGATGTAGCATTCAGTTTGCTATGAGAAAGTGGTTTATCGCATTGGGACTATGGGCTATAGGTTATGGACTATTAGTAGCTCAGCAGCGCATAGAGCCCATTGTATATGGTGATATGAACCAATGGGTGGTGCGTTACATCACAGAGTCCAAGATCCTAGGTGGACAAACCAAAACATTATATACCCTAGGTGCGACAGATACTATACGTGAGAATGGTGCATATATTGCTGCCCCAAACAACCCGTGGGGATGTAGCGACACATATGCCAAATGCTTTGGTGTAGAGACTGCCATGAGTGGATCAGTAGTCCCTGAACCTCGTGGTCATGGGTATTGTTGCCGTTTGCGCAATGTATTATCCGATCTCAATATCGGTGACATGTATGCTATGGTATCTGGTACGATTTACATGGGGCATGCGCTTGAACCATTGGGATTGCAAGCCAAAAACAAACCTTATACGGCAGTAAATTTTGGTGCACCTTTTACAGAACATCCCGTGGCATTGATGCTCGACTATAAAGCACTGATATCCGATGTAGATAGTATTACTTCTACGGAGAACAACAAACCCGAGAAAATCGCTGGTCACGATTGTGCCGTAATTTATATTTATCTACAACATCGTTGGGAAGACAAAGAAACGGGCAAGATTTATGCTCGTCGTGTAGGCACTGTCTATGAGCGCATATGCGAAACCATACCCGAGTGGGTAAATAATCACCTATTGCCTATTCGTTGGGGAGATATATCTGATGATCCTGATTTTCAAGAGTATGAAGGTCTCAATCAAACAGATATGATGACTCGCAATTCCAGAGGCAGAATGGTGCGCATTGAAGAATTGGGATGGAGCAAAGACGAGCCAACACATATCGTTATGTACATTTCTTCTAGCAATGCAGGAGTCTTCCGTGCCTGCGAAGGCAACACCCTATGGGTGGACAACCTACGTTGGGTGTATAAAGAGGAAGATAAATAAAACAGCATAATCCAGAAAACAAAAGAGTTGCGAACTTTCGCAACTCTTTTTGTATCTATCCCAATAGCCCATCCCATTTATGGGCGTTCCATAGCCACATTAGTGCCGTCCACCCATAACATCGTATACGCGACCATCTTGTAGTATAATATACAACATACCATCTATGAGCAACTTACGTGCGGTATTTTTCTCTACCACAACTTGATCTACATCGTTGGCAATATCATCACAAAGTATTGATACCACACTTGTGCATGCTGTACCCTTGATGTCGGAAGTGGTTGTGTACAATCCGCGCATTGTGAACTTGAGATCGGCAGTTTGCAAACCTTTACCATTATTGTTCCAAATGATCATCCATTGGCTCTCATCGCCTTGCATATTAGCAGGAAGCACGAACTTGAATACGCCGTCACCCAAGTGAGTAGCTGCACTACCTGGCCAACTGCCTGTGAGATGGGTGTTGGTGCCATTGATCCACATATATACCGATGCTGAAGTGCCGAAACCACTAGGAGCCTTGAAGAATACCACTTGCTCGTCAGCAGAAGCCAAACATGCTGTGCCTGTTTGAGGTTGAGGATCTGGATCTGGGTTAGGATTTGGATTAGGATCCTCACCTGTGCTTCCACCCGCACAAAGCGTAGTCACCTTCTTTTGATAACCATTCATGGTATACAATCCACGCATGGTGAAACTCAAGTCCGCTGTTTGTTTGCCGCCATTGTTATTGTTCCAAATAATCATCCATTGACTCTCATCGCCCGTCACATTATCAGGAAGCACGAACTTGAATGTACCACCACCCAAGTGAGTAGCGCGTTGGCCTGGCCATGCACCGAGCAAGTTGGTCTCAGTGCCCTTGATCCACATATACACAGCAGCAGAAGTACCGAAGTCTTGTGTCGCTTGGAAGAACACTGCACGCTCATCAGCAGACTCTACACAAGGCTCTACTGCCTCGCCCCAGTCGCTAGAACCGCCGTTGCCACCGTTTCCACCTGCACCAAAACGCTCATCCAACTCCTCTTGGGTACCATCCCAACTTGGGTTAGAACCTGCTACAGAAGAAGATTGGTAGAGGTACTTGCCATCGGTGCCAATCCTACCAGGAGCCTTGGTGAGTTCGGTGTTCAACACATATACACGCATGTTACCCTTGCCTGAGCAAGAAACAGATAATGTGCCGTTGGTAACTGTCTTAGTGTCGCCAGTGATACAATCGACATAGGTACCGTTAGGGATGCTAGAGAAAGTAGCACCACCAGAGATGGTTACGAGTACATATGAGTCGGTAGTAGCGTCTGTATAACGACGTTTGAACGCAAACTGACCATTACAACCAGAGGTGCTATATTGACCTTTACGCAAAGCAGGAACAGCCATACGGATCTTAGCCAAACGTTGGATATGCAATGAGAGTGGGTGTTTCAAAGTTTGAGCAATATTGCCAGTTGCATTGCTGTACTCAGCAAAGTCGGTAACCTTGATGTCGCCCTTGATGTAACCACCAAAATATGCACGACCGGTCTCTTTGAGTGCGATGTTTGGACCTTTGTCAATCACACAACCTTTCTTGAACTCAATCTCAGAACCATAGTACACACAAGGAATACCACGGAATGTGAACATCAAACTCAAGTTCTCTGCCCATGTAGATTGGTCTTGGTCAAAACGTGTGCCCTCTGGTGCACCATCAGGTGCATAGTCGTGTGAGTCCACATACACCACGTTCCATGTAGCATCGTTGTAACGGTTATCGTTACCCTTAACGCCCCATGCCTCAGAAGCAGAACGGAAGTTCCAGTGCATAGGGAAGTCAATAACGCTCAAACCAGAGTATTGGCTGTAGTCAGGAGCGTGGTAGTTGTTGCCTGAAAGCAATGCGTTTTGTGAGGTGCGACCATCGCTGTATTGACCTACATAATCCTCAGCGTGTTGATCAACAGCAGTCACGTTGGTATGGCTACCCTTAGCGCCTTCCATAACCACAACGTTGTTCCAAGAGGTCTCGCTATCGTCCCAAGTGTAGTTCTTCTTCTCGGTCCATGTGTAGAAGTATGGGCTGAGACGATCTTGTCCACGATAGGTTACATTGCGGTCGCGTGAACATACCTCAGCAAACATAAAGAAGTCACCACCATTACGAGCGGCTTTGTGTTGTTCTGCCAAAGCGCGGAACTGAGGGATAAAATTCTTATTGAAACTCAAACGTGAGATGTGTCCTCCTGTATCAATACGGAAACCATCTACGCCCATCTTAATGAACTCGCCATAGCACTTCACGAGGTAGTTAGCCACGTATGCGTTCTCTGTGTTGAGGTCCACACAGTCACCTGCGATCTGTGCCCACCAACGGGTATCATCATCCCAGTTGAAGTTGCCATAGTGGTGCCAATAGTTGTTCTTATCGTGGTTTTGACCATCGGTATTCTTCATTTGTGCCAAACGAGCAGCATATTGGTTACCTCCTGCCATAGTCAAATAGTTATCTGGCAATACGCCACCATCCTTTTGGGTGTAAGGAATCATACAAGCATTGAGATCACTTTGGTCAGCTGACCAGTCGCGTGTAAAGAGTTTGCAGAGGTTCTCTTCGCCAAAGTTACCGGTGTGGTTGAGCACGATATCAAGGATGATCTTCATGCCTTTAGCGTGTGCCGCTGTAATGAGGTCTTGGAATTTAACATCCTCTGACTCATAGCGTTGATCTACCTTAGAGAAGTTACGTGCATGGTAACCGTGGTAGTCATAACCAGATGCGTTCTCTACTACTGGAGTGATCCAAATAGCAGTAAAACCGAGAGCCTTGATATAATCTAGTTTCTCAATGAGTCCCTTGAAGTCACCGCGCCAAGCAGGATCACCTACGTTGTAGTTTTGAGCATCCCAGCATTGGGTATCATTCTCAGGGTCACCGTTGTAGAAACGGGTGGTCATTACAAAATAGATTTGCTCATCGCGAAAATCGGTACGTGACGGAAACAAAGTCGCTGCCTGTGTTAGCACACAGGTGAGCAAAACCATAAACAGAACTATTATTCTACGCATAGTATAATTATGTATTATTTAATTTCCTTCAACCTTGGACATTCACCCCTTCACCCACATCCGATCAGCAGGATGTAAATCGGATAATGTGATTACCCCATCATCCAACAAGGTTTTAAGATGACGGACAATCGTTTTTTGTGTCATATTACGATGTTTGGCAATATCTTTGATACGATACCCTTGATGGAGTAATGTTATCGTTTTGAAAGCGCTCGCATTCACACGCGACTTTCGTTGGGTAGTATAAATTGTCAAAGTTGGCTCTTTGTATTTATAGGTCTTACGGGCCTCAAAATATGTTTCTACCGTTACATGCTGCGCCATCTGCGCTTGTAAGTATGCCTTGCGTGAGAGAGCAGCATAAATATCCAATATACTTTGTTTGAGTTGCGCCGAATCCGATTGGTTGTTACTTCGCAAGGGGCAATCGCTCATTTCTTTCAGCAGTTCGTATATCTTAGGTACATAATACTGACTCGCTGCCTGCAATCGCTCTTGGAGTTTGTCTAACTGGTCATAATACATGAGTTGACGTATCTGATGCTGAAAGCGCTCCCCCACACCATGCAAATCAAGCAAAGGCGTTATAAGATCAGTGATATATTGGTTGGGAGGAATTTGCAAAGAGGTCATATTATTGGCCATACGTTGTAGAGCATAGAGTTGTTCGGTATGCTCCTTGAAGTCAAACAACGCACACAGCAAAGTAGTCAAATACTCCTTTTGCGCAGGCTCAAGGTTTTGCTCAATGGTTTGGAGAGAGTCCTGATTATCCGTAAACTGCAACACCTCACGTGCATTCGTGAGTGCTCGTGTAGGTATAGGAGTGAGCAAAGTCAATCCCTCTAGACTGCGACACCGCGAAAGAGCCACATACACTTGTCCTGCAGCAAAAGCATCTTCGGCGTCTATAATGAGTTGATCAAAGGTCAAACCTTGTGCTTTGTGTATGGTAATCGCCCACGCGAGACGCAAGGGGTAATGGGTAAAAGTGCCGATAATCTCAGTCTGCACGAGATCACTACCCGCATCAGCATTATAGCGGATATTTTCCCATACCTCGTTATGCACATTCACTTCTGTACCATCATCGCAAAGCACATTGATTGCCTGCTTGGAGAGCGATGTGACTACACCGAGTTTGCCGTTATAGTAGAGTTTATCGGTAGAAGAGTCGTTCTTGATGAACATCACCCGAGCGCCGACCTTGAGTGTCAGTTGCTCATCAATCGGATACATAGACTCGGGGAAAACATCTGTAATCTTGGCTTTATAAGTATATTCCGTCCCTTTCAACGCATCCATCTCACGCTGATTGATCGCATCCACTTTGCTATTGTGAGTGGATAGCGTTATCGCCTCTCCTGCCCCCCTAAACTCCTGAACATTCGCTTGCGAATAATCGTTCGAGCCTTTTGGCGAGATAAGAACTCCTGAACCACTGAACTTCTGGACCCTCCCATTGAGCACGCGCAATGACTCTAGCGTGAGCGCATTATTTCGCACCTCATTAAGGATAGAGAGAAACTCCAAATTTGTTTGGCGATAGACATGCTCAAACTCGATATATACTGGTTGGAGCTCGCGGAAGACACGAGCTTGAAAGAAGTAAGGACCATTATAGTATGGTTGGAGTAATCGCCATTCCTCCTCTCTCACTACAGGTGAAAGTTGAAACAAATCGCCAATAACGAGCAGTTGTACCCCACCAAAAGGGATAGTAGGACGATGTTTAAAGTGGCGCAAGACCGCATCAATGGTATCTAGCAAATCGGCTCGCACCATACTCACCTCGTCAATCACCAGCAACTCTAAGTTGCGGAGCACACGTTGTTTGGCAGCACGCATCTGCATCTCTGAAAAGAGTCGGCGACGCGCCTCATCAGTTGGGATGAATAGTTGGGGTGGTAGTTGGAAGAGGGAGTGAATCGTTACACCTTCGGCATTGATAGCCGCCACACCCGTAGGTGCCACTACAGCCATCTGCTTAGGACACTCCTCCTTAAGGCGACGCAGGAACGTGGTTTTCCCCGTTCCTGCTTTGCCTGTTAGAAAAATGCAGCGATTGGTATGCTGCACATAATGATATGCTAGTTCTTGCGTAGTCATGTCGGATTAATGTACAAAGGTACTGCTTTTTGACGATATCAGCAAGAAAATAGCAATATTTTTCATTTTTTGTTTTACTTTTCCACCACCTCTACACCATCCCCCCATACACTATACGCCATACACCTTCACCATTACCATCCCGTTACCACTACGGAGGGATAACGGAGGGATAACGGAGAAATAAGCAAGGGATAGAGATACAGAATGTATTTCCCACGGACATATTTTCAGTTGTTCATAAAAAGTCCGCGGAATTTGTTTTCAAAATCCTATTGTATTGAAAACCAGCACTGCATTATAAAATATGCAGAGTGGCGGAACTGACGTTTGTGGCGGAAGTTTCCGCCATTCCGCCACTTCCGCCACATGTCATTTTCTTAACCAAAGGTTAACTATACATTAAATATCATCGCGCACGACAACTATTTTAGTATATGAGTCATCAATGCGAGTTTTACGGGGTATCTTTGCGGTTATCCGCATTTTTACCCTGCGAAGGTAGTGTTTTTGTGTTTTTTATTCAAAAGGTATTAGGATGTTGAGATTTTCATCCACAAAACCTGCGTATTTCGTGACCACGATTGGACATCTATAGGATATCTGTGGGCTTTTGGTGGCTCTCATATTACCTGCGGGCTAATGACCATTCACGATCACGAGTGCCTATCTATGCTCTATTTATATCCAATCTATTTAGCCAATCTACACTTCTCCCATTATCCAAGCCAAGAGGAATAGTACAAGTGGCGTAAGAATGGCAGCAGATAGTAATATTACCAAACGTGTTTGTTTCCACCTACGTGTCTCGGATTTGTGAGCGCTTTGCTGTTCCGTTATAATTTTCATAAACATTTCATCACTCACAAAAGTATTTGCTTTAGTTGCTCCGACTAATGTGACAACAATGTCCTCAACTTCATTAGCAATCTTATCCCTCTCGTCCCAATGATAACATTTTGTAATGCCTTCATCTTCGTCATATCTTTGATATCCATATTTCTGATAAATAGGCAATTTATCAGAATTACATCCAACCAAACATATCGTTACCGTGATATCATCTTGGAGTTCTCTACCAAAAAACAAAGCTCCTGAAATCTGAATCCAGTTTTTAATCGCAAATGGAACTCCCTCTATGTCTGGGGTTAATGTTGCTACATCATCATATCCGTTTTCAATCTTAGCAATAATTGAATTAATAAATCCGTTTAAGACAGTTTTTGTGGATACAAAGTTAATCTTTACACCACAATACTTACAGAAAACGCTGTTGTTTTCAATTTCTCTGTTACAATTAGGACATTTCATATTCTGCTAATTCTTATACAATTGTTATACACTTTTAAATGAAAAAAAATGACTATCTATAAAAGGAGCGAGGTGTTCATTCCCCGCTCCACAATAGTAGAAGCTTATGGAAAAGAGATACAACATATTAGGGCTGCTAAATTTAGCAACCCCAATAATAAAAACTATCCATAATTAATATTATCTGACTTTATCACGCAGATAATCAATGTCGTTTTGGGTATAAGCACGACCTCTACAACTAGGATGTACTGTAGGATGTTCTGAGACAATAGTTACTCTTTTAGCTCCATTTTCTAATAATCTTAAAGCATATGTAAGTGCTTGATCACAACTATCTACTTTAGAGTATGATACGGATCCATCTTGAGCTTCAACTATTAGAGAATAGGAAGCGTTAGGCAATGCCTTATAAACAGCAAGTCCTGCTGCACCAATAAGTTTTGCGGCAGCGCCTGCAGTGACTACTTGAGCCTGTGCCATTGGTGTCACAATAAAAAAAGAGAACACAGCTACAGCAATAAATGCTATCTTCTTCATAAGTTCTTTTGCTCGCTTATATCCCATTGAGCATCGGGGTTATGAATATTAAAAACTCTATCTTGGATATCTTTATGGTTCTTATTCAAATTAAGTGAAATACTATTTGTATAATGAGTATGAAAGCAACATTTAAACAACATTTTTTTAACAACAACTGTGTACGCCAACATGTGCTTGCAGTAAAATTTTCATGATGATTTCATCTCTCTCTTACCGCTCGCGATACAGAAAAGCGCAATGTTGCTGACTTTTGTTGTTGAAAATTTATTTTGTATTGCACTAAATTTGAATAAGAACAAATTTATGATAAACAATTAATTTAAACACATCAATATAATGTGAATCATTAATTATTATTTAACTTGAATTCTACCTGTACCATTGCATGTAGAACATTCTACTTCGATTATTTCAACACCGCCTGGACATGAGTAGCATTTCTTTTTAATTGTAATTTTGCCAGTTCCATTACATCTTGTACATTCGCGATAGATTTTTACTTGAGCCAAATCGCCTTGAAAATGTTTGGAAGGATTCGATTGTAAACCATTAGATAAACCAATTGTGAATACAGAAAGGAGTACAAATAATCCCATTCCAACAAATACTTTTTTCATAATTCTTCTGCCCGCTTATATCCCATTGAGCATCGGTTTTAATAAAAATAAAATAATGAATAATTATTCCTCAGATGAGGATGTCTCAACAATTGAAATTTCAACTCGACGATTTTGTGCACGACCAATGAATGTTTTATTGTCGTATTTTGGAGCAAGTTCGCCCTTACTATCTGTGGTAATTCGACTATCTTCAATCCCCTTTTCAACAAGATACATTTTGCATTGCTCAGCACGTTTAAGACCTTTTTTAAGGTTGATGCTCTTATAACCAATTTTACAAGTATGTCCTACAATAGACACTTGAATATCATTGTACTTATTCAAAATTTCAGCAATTGTGTCCAATTGAGCCATTTGCTCCTTTGTTAAATCAACATTATCAAATGGATAAGTAGGAATAGAAGTAGTGCTTAATTTCTCTAATGCCACACGACGCTCTTCTGCTTCTTTACGTTTGCGCTCCTCTTCTTTTTTACGAGCTTCCTCCTCTTTTATTTTGCGTGCTTCTTCCTCTTGTTGTCTAAGATATTCTTCACTATACAAGTCATTGTTTTCTGAAGCAACAGCAGCAATAACATTAGCATCTAAATCCAAACCGAAACTATTGAAATATTCTTCTTTTTCTTCTTGGCTCCAATCCTTAGAATTTTGAACAGCAATAAAACTACCCGCAAGATCATTTGCCATATTTGGATCCATACCTTGTGCTGTTAGTTTTTTCTCCATTCTCAATTTTTCAGCCAAGTGCTGAGCACGTCTTTGTTTTCCATATTGGTATGTATCATAAAACACATCTGCGTAAGCTTGAGTACGTTTGTCAAATGCCAATTGTCTTTCCTCATCAGATGTTGCTGTGGACTTGTCGTGTAAATATTCCAAATTTGCATCAGTTAAAGTGCGGAAAATTTCTACCATCTGGTAATTTCCCGAAACATCACCAGCTAAATCAAATGCATATTCTTTAATTACATTTTGTTTCTCATATTTATCCGATGCATTGATATAATCCAAACCTCTTTGCACATTAGTTGAATTTGCGCCTAATGCGGAAAATAAATCTTCAGTAGCCTTTCGAGCTTCCTCTTTACTATATCCTGCATGTTCGCATGTTTGTTCAACAACTGCTGCACTAGCACCTACTACGACATTTTTTGCAATTCTTCCCAATGCTTTCCAAAAGTTAGCATTTGCAGGAACGATGGCGATAGTTGCCATCATAATTATTAAAGTGATATATCGTTTCATAATAGTGATTATTTTACATTAAGTTTATTAACATAGGCAAATAGACGAACTTCTCCGTCTTTTGATTTTAACAACATTGCTTCTGTTTTGCTGTATTGTCCTTCTAAAACTAAGTCTTTACCATCAATAGTTTTAACATTCAATACAATTGAAGCTGTTTTACGAGGATTACCATCTATTTTGTAAGTTCCCTTTGCATAAACAAAAGGTTTTACAATAGTTTCGGCTTCCTTTTTTACAGAACTCATTACAGTTACATCTTTATCTGAAGTAAAGAGCAATGTTGTGACAACGGAGGCGGATATATTATCCACTTCCCCGACCGACGCATTAACCCATGCTGATTGCGATACATGGTACGCAACTTTTTTGGAAGATGCACATCCAATAAGCATTAATGGAATGAGCAATAGAAAAACATGTTTTTTGTTTGACATAAAATTTAAGTTTTGGTTTGCATAGGAACTCCCAACTATGCAGATTAAAGTTTTAATATAGGCATACAAAAAAAGCGTGGAGTCCGATTGTTGTCGTTCCACACTCAGAGGCTCTCGCATTGCCTAATCTCATAGAACTGACAACGCGAAGCCCACGCCGAATATAAAATATACTCTCGTGCTATTGATAGTTAAGGTACGCGTGTGCGTATAGGCATATACGCAAAAGACGTACCATAATTGGCACAAGAGGGATAACTCTATATCCCGTAGGACATCTATCGTTGCTAAGTCCTGATGAGATTCTGAAATTTGCGAGATTTCTGAGTGTCAGAACAGAGCGCAATAAACGCCTTTTTAATATGTCTGCTACCCTCCGCTGACGATGTACAGACATCCCCGGCGCAAGTTCACGGTGCAAAATTACAAATTATTTTTGAATCTTGCAAATATATTTACAAAAATCCGCCACTTATGTCCGAAAACATAAATGGCGGATGAATAAATTTTGGTCAATTTACTATAATTTTGGTAGTAATAAATTAACTTTTAGATAATTTTCGGTCTAATTTTGAACAATTTTTGTTTTTTATAAATATTCCTAGTGAGACTAATCATCAATCCTCTCCTACATGGAGTTGGCGGATAGACTTGGCTACGTTCAAGAAGTGGTCAGCAATACGCTCCACATCTGATGCAAACTCTTGATATACTTGACCCACACTAGCAGGATAAACACCATCCATCAAACGTTGCAAGTGCATCTTCTCAATGCGAGCTACCATCTCATCCACTTGATCCTCGTAACGATTCACCTCAATCAACGCTTCAAAATCTTGATCCATATAGGTTTTCATCGTTGCTTGATAAAGTGCGTCAATCTTTTCGCGCAACTCCTCGAGTTCGTATTGAAGATCATTGGAGAAATTCTCCTTGAAATTCTTCAAGAGTTCAGCATACTCAGTCACATTCACCGCATAATCACCTACTCGCTCCAAATCACCGATAGTACGAATAGCGGTCGCCAAATAGCGATGATCCCCCTCACTGATAGGCAAATTGTTGAGTTGCACAATATACGGAATAAGATTGCGATTAATAAAGTTGAGTTGTTTCTCATTCTCGTTGAACTCATCCATCTTATCGAAATCCACTTTTGAGATGATATCCATAGCCAGATTAAAGTTATGGATAGCAACCGCAGCCATATTCTCGATCTCCAATTTTACTTGGTTAACCGCAATAATAGGTGTACGGAGCATCTTCTCGTCCACGAAGTGGAAATGAGGAGCATTAGGATCATCCTCCACAGCAGATTGCTTCTCAGGAATAATCTTGCAAACCAATTGCACAAGGTAGTCCGTCAATGGGAGAATAATACATACGGTGCAGCAGTTGAAGATAGTATGGAACATCGCCAATTGTAATTGTGGAGCACCTGGGAACATCTTCTCAAAGATAATACCATAATTGAGGCTACCAGAAGTAATGAGGTGCATAATCCATGCTGCGATAAGGAATACGCAGACACCAAAGCAGTTAAACAGCAAGTGGATAAGCGCTGTACGTTTCGCATTAAGACCGGAGGTAAGACCTGCGATAATAGCCACCACGCAAGAACCGATATTCGATCCCATAGTGAGGTAGATACCTTGGTTGAGCGAAATGAGTCCTGTAACCGCCATAGTCAAGGCGATAGAGGTTACCACAGAAGATGATTGCACTATTGCTGTCAATATCGCGCCAAAGAGCACAAGCATCAAAGGATGTTCAATAGAAGCGAGGAAGTCCTTGATCTCTTGTAGTTTAGCTAGCGCATCCATCGACTTGCTCATCAAGCTAAGACCAACGAAAAGCATACCAAAGCCAGTGATGATACCACCCCATGTCTTCCAACTATCTTTCTTCGAGAAGAGTCCAATAAACGCACCCAAACCAGCGAAAGCAGCAAAAATAAGGGTGGTAGAAATACCGCCACCGCTACTAAGACCAAGTGCAACAATTTGTGCGGTGACCGTAGTACCGATATTCGCACCATAGATGATAGTAGCCGCTTGCGCCAAAGACATGATAAGTCGGATCGTAGCCATGTCGTTCTGTGAGCCAAGGAGTTGCAA
>JAZQSZ010000082.1:0-7413 GCA_045630365.1 Paludibacteraceae bacterium
ACAACAAACCAGGAGAGGTTTTTTTAGGGGTTACACATCGTTTGGATAGACCTACCACAGGAGTGGTGTTGTTTGCACGAACAAGCAAGGCGCTTACTCGACTCAATGAGATGTTTAAGTCCCATGAGCTGATCAAAAAGACCTATTGGGCCATTGTTCCAACGAACCACCAGTTGCCTTCTGCTTCTCGCTTGGAGAACTACTTATGGCGCAACGAGAAACAGAATAAGTCCTTCGTTGTCAAACCTGGTACCAAGGATGCCAAACGTGCCGTCTTGAGTTATCAGACCATAGCCACTGGCGAGCGCTATACATTGCTCGAGATTAATCTAGAGACAGGTCGCCATCATCAGATACGATGCCAACTATCTGCCATCGGATATCCCATCAAAGGCGATTTGAAATATGGTGCCAAACGCAGTAATCCCGATGGAGGAATATCCTTGCATGCTCGTAAAATTGAGTTTATTCATCCCGTTAGCAAGGAATCTATCTCCATTACGGCTCCTGTGCCAGAGGATACCTTGTGGAAATCATTAGAACAAGAAATACATTTATAATCAATCCTATATGTTAATTACATTGATTGCTGGAGCGCGTCCTAACTTCATGAAGATTGCGCCGCTCATCAAAGCTATTCAGAAAGCATCTACCGAAGGACACGATATCGATTATCGCCTCGTCCATACCGGTCAGCACTATGACAAGAATATGTCCGACACCTTCTTCGAGGAACTTGGCATACCTATGCCTCATGTCAATCTCGGTTGCGGTGGCGGTACACAGGCAGAACAGACTGCCAATATTATGATGGCTTTTGAGAAAGACCTCATGGCAAATCCTACCGACCTTGTGCTCGTTGTAGGCGATGTGACCAGCACCATGGCTTGCTCCATCGTTGCAAAGAAACTCCAGACTAAGGTCTGCCATGTGGAGGCAGGTATCCGCAGTTGGGATTTGAGCATGCCCGAGGAGATCAACCGTATGGTAACCGATGCTTTGGCAGACTATATGTTTACCACCTCCGAGATCGCCAATAAGAATCTTGTTCTTAGTGGTTGTAGTCTAGAGGATACCCAAGTGTCAGGTCTTTCGCCTCTCGCATCTAGCCTACCTGCTCTTCCCGAAGAGCAGTACGCTTTCAAGCCTAACGTACAACGTGTATGGTATGTGGGCAACGTGATGATCGATACCCTGCTTGCCAATCGTGCACGATTCCGTCGCCCTGCCGTTTACGATACCCTAGGACTGAAGGAGAAGCAATATGTGGTGATGACTATGCACCGCCCAGCTAATGTCGATGAGCAAGAGCACCTCAAGGCCCTCATGGAGCAGATCATCACCAATGTGCACGGCTTGCCAATCATTTTCCCTATCCACCCTCGTACTGCTAAACTCTTCTACAACCTCTGGGGCGATGAGCAACAACTCTCCCAACTCTTCCCTAATCTGCATATCGTAGATCCTATGGGTTACTTGGAGTTCAATTACCTTGTAGAACGTGCCAAAGCTGTGGTTACAGACTCGGGTGGTATTACCGAGGAGACAACCGTGATGGGTGTACCTTGTATCACTCTGCGCGATAATACCGAGCGCCCAGAGACCTGTACAGTAGGTACGAATATGCTTATTGGAACCAATCCTCAAGCCATCAAACCAGCATTGAACAAACTCTTTGCCGGCGAGTGGAAACAAGGTGCTATACCTGCCCTCTGGGACGGTCATACCGCAGAGCGAATCGTCAAGATCTTGCTCAGTTTATAGTCGTTTTACGCACAAAAAAGCATAATTTACCCTAAAAAAACAAGGCGTTGAAGCAAAACTTCAACGCCTTTCTTATCTTTTTGATTATCAGTAGCGAATTACTTATTCAAAATCTCTACCAATTCCTCTTCGCTAGCATTGCGAGCAACAATCTTACCCTCGCGGTCAATGAGTAGGGTAGTAGGGATAGCAGAGATGCCATAGGTGTCGCTTGGGTTGTATGGTGCCTCGTGTGTATCGTGGAGTTGAATCCATGGCATTTGCTCCTCCTCGAGAGCTTGATGCCATTTCTCGATCTCACGGTCTAGGCTTATACCTACAATTTGCAATTTAGCACTTGGGTTGTATGTAGCGTATACTTCTTTGAGTACAGGAATCAATCTACGGCAAGGACCACACCATGATGCCCAAAAATCCACTAGCACATAGTCTGCAGTACCTACCACTTCGCTTAGTTGTACAGGTGTACCATCTTGTTTGAGTGCTACGACATCTGTGTATGCTTGACCAGGAGCAGTACGCAATTCTGCTTGGTACTTCTGATACACTTTTTGCATACCTTCTGTCTCCCAACGTTCTGGTGCCACTTTAGCAAACACTTCTTCTTTTTGCTCTGGTGTGAGCATGTAGTAGAGGTCAATAATGATAGAATCGGTTTCTACTTTGGCCAAATTCTCCATCAAGAGTGCATACGATTGTTGTACATAATTATCTATGAGTGAATCTACAATCTCTCGAGATGCAGCAGTCTCCATTTGAGCAATGGTGGACTCTGTGAGTGTTTTGTACTGAGCCAAAGGACTCTTGGTACATGCTGCTAGACTTACCAATACTAACAGCGAAATAATGATCTTTTTCATATTCTTATTTTTTTTATTCCCAACGGATAGCACGGATATGCATCTATCTCAATCCGTGAATAATCCGTGAAATCTGTGGGAGAAATGAGACTTACTCTGCGTTTGTTAATGGACTTGCTTGGGTATATACACGGGCAGCCAATTCTTGGTCGAGTTGATACAAACCATAGCCGTTGTCGCCAATGAGGCGCAATTTATGTACCAAGTCAGTAGCATTCTCCTCCTCTTCTACTTGCTCATCCACAAACCAATTGAGGCGACTTTGCAAAGCAAAATCCTTCTCCTCTACGGCCAAAGCCATCAGGTTGTTAATCAATGAAGTCACTTTACCCTCGTGTGCTAGTGTGTGCTCAAAGGTAGCGAGAGGCGATGCCCACTCAGTATCTACTGCAGCAATTGGTTCCAACAATACACGACCACCACGACTTTGGAGATAGTTAAACAAAATCATAGCATGATCTTGCTCCTCTTTAAACTGAACAGCATACCAGTTTGCCATACCAGGAAAACCTGCATCTTGGCAGTATGCAGACATGCTTAGATACAAATATGCTGACCATAATTCAGCATTGATTTGGGCATTAATAGCCGCTTGGAGTTTTTCTGAAATCATAATATCTATTTTTTTTAGTTATTCTACTTCTATTTGTACAAAAACTATGCCACAATCTATGGGCAATTCGTTTGCGTTGGGATGGCCTTATCTTCGCCCTCTTGAGTGAGGATAAAGCATGCGCTTTGAGTGATCTTAATATCCTCCGATTGGTTAGGGTGGCCGGTCCAACTTCTACCTTTCTTGAAGATGATATTCAAAGACTGCTCATCGGTACTATACACATACCAGTCGCCTTGACGGGTGGCAGGGAACTCGCCGTTCTTGCTGTTGTCCATTGCGTCCCAAATGTATACATAAATATCATCGCCCCACGCAGCAGGCACCTGCACCTTGACTACGAGCATTTGTTTTTCTACAAACGTGATACTGTCCACCTGTGCCAATTGATACTCCACTGCTTTGCCATTTTGCCAAATCAGCATCGTCCATTTCTCATCTACGCTTGGGGTAGTATCGTTGTTGGTGTTGTTATTATCATTGTTATTCTCCTCTCCTCCCCATTGTTGATTGAGCCACTCAGCATTCTTTCTCAATCGCTCGTTGATTTGGTTGATGCGCTTGGTGAGGTCGGCATTACCATTATAATCAGGCCAGCGTTGTGCATCTACCGATGCTGCTGTCTTAAGTAGGGTGAGTTGATTAGCTGTAAAAGTGAAGATATCGTTGAATTTATTCGCATAGAAATCCTTCCAGAGGCTCTTGACATACGCCATAAACACAGGGAACTTGCATATCTCTGGTATCCAGTGGTTATGCCATACATCACCTTGGTACATATACTGCGACTTGTCGCGGTTGAAGGCGCTACCGAAGTCCCAAACAGGACCAAATTTCCACTTCTCATCGTTGCCCATATCCTTGTACAAATAGCAACTGCCGTGGAATGACTCGTAGTTGTCCATAATCTCCTGTACGATATAGAATCTTGCCAGGGCATCTATATCCAGATGTTGCCACAGTTCATCGGAGTTCTTGTCTCCATGGATCAGGTTATCAAGGAGTTGGATCTGATTGGTGAGATAGGTTTCTTGTGCAGAAGAGAGCACCTCAGGTGTCTTGTAGGTAACCCACATCGTGGTTTTTCCTCCCTCTTTGATAGTGATATGTGGGTCCTCATCGTAGTTGTCAATCTCCACTAACCATCCGCCTGTGATCTTCTCAGTATCGGTCTCCTCGTCCTCTTGTTCCACGATATTCACACGGTCCTTATCCACACGGATATGTTCGGTCAAGAAGTACAGGCCTATATAATCGCCGTTCATCACCACCTCTAGCGGTTTGGCATCAGGGGTCCATGCTATGCCAAGCATCTTGCTTAGTTCAAAACCAGCAGCATTGCGCATATATCCCTTCTTATCTTTGGCATCATCCGCATGAGCGAGTAGGGTAAAATGCTTACTCTTAATCATACCCAATAGCGACTGTTTATCAGCCAGTTTGATGCGATATGGTTTCTTATTAAAACCCGTCCATGAATAGTTACCACGACCTTTGATCTCCATGTTCAAAGGGGCAGAAGCGCTACCGATATTCTCGTACCCATCAATCTCCTTGGCGTCTAGGTAATAAGTGGCATTCAGGTAGTAGTCTTTGCTTGTGACAGGGGTATTGTTTTCCGTTGTGATATGTATTACAGGCAATGTGCCCGATGGATCTACAGCATATGCCATGCCTATAAGGCAAGATAACCAAATAGTCAAAAGTATTTGTTTCATTTTTCAGAGCAGCTTATTTTGCCACAAAGGTAATAAAAAAAAAGCGAATATCCAAACTCTTCGCTTCTGCGCGCGGAATATTTCACTAAAATTCGCTTATAGCAGAAAAAAACTGCGCAATTGCGCGCGAGCGCTTGCGTAATTCAAAAAAATGTTGTACCTTTGTCGGTTGTATTGTGTGTATACTCCTCAACAAAATGCAAGAAGTGATTGAATACATTATCCAGTTTTTGCTCTATGGCGACGAGCAAGGTGCTAAGCAAGTAGGTTATACGGCCGATGAGAGTCTGTGGTCTAACTACTGCGTAGTCGTGCTGCCTAATGGCTTTATGGGCAAGCAGATTGTACGACCTTCAGAGGCGGATTTAGAATTGCGCATTGAGAAACATGGGAACACCCATGTCGTTTATACCGATGTGATTTACAATACTTTCTTCTATATCTCTCGTGCCGAAGAGTTGCTCGTGAGCGAGCGTGATGAGCATGGTCGATTCCTAGCCCGACATTCTATGCTAGGTCAGAAGAATCGGCTCATGATTCCGCTCATCGATGAGTACGCACGCGCCATGCTCAAACTCCTAGATCTACCCTTGCCAGAACCTGGGTTTAGCCATATTTACCTCACCCACGATGTGGATACTATTGCCCACTACCGTCATTTGCGTGGTGCCCTAGGTGGTGTGTTGCGTGGGTCTATCAAGCAGGTTTTGGCCGCTCGTCGCGATATTCACCATGATCCCGCATACACCTTCTCCTGGTTAATAGCGCAGGATAAGAGTGTGGAGAATGCACAGTCTATTTACTTTGTCAAGGATACTCCTGGTAAGGGACACGACTATCCACAATACGATCTTCAAGGATTGGATTTTGCCGGACTCAAACGTCAACTTCATGACAGTGGCGCACAACTAGGATGGCATTCTAGTTGCTATACTTTAAGTGGCTCGCCTCATCGCCTTCTTGCTCAATCGCCTGATGGTCTCACTCTCCATCGTAGCCACTACTTGAGTTGCTCGATTGAGAAGATGCAGTACTTGGTGGATTTGGGGGTGAAGCACGACTTTACGATGATGTTTGCTGACCAAGCAGGTTTCCGTTTGCAGACCACCCGCTCTGTGAGATGGATCAATCCTATGACCTGGCAATTGACCGACTTGACCCTCCATCCTCTAACCGTGATGGACTGCACTTTGAGTCATGCGCACTACATGGGCTTGACCGAGGATGAGGCATACTTCGAGTGCCAACGATTATTCGAAAAAGTGCATCAAAACGCAGGCGAAGTTGTCCTTCTGTGGCATAACACTATTATTAATAATCAGACCTATCATAAGTCGCTATACCCTAAGGTTTTATCTTTGTTAGAATGAAAATTATAACCATCATAGGCGCTAGACCACAGTTTGTGAAGGCAGCGATAGTAAGTCACTATATTCGCCAACACAATGCCACCTCATCAATCCACGTTGAGGAGCGTATTTTGCATACGGGTCAGCACTATGATTACAATATGAGTCAGATCTTCTTTGAGCAGATGGATATACCAGCTCCTACCTGGCATTTAGGCTGTAGCGGTAGCGTAGAGCAGATGCGCGATGCCATTATTCCTATCATCCAGGGGCAAGCGGATTACATCATGGTCTATGGTGATACCAATTCTACCTTGGCGGGCGCATTAGCGGCCCAGGCATGCCACATACCGCTCATACACATTGAGGCAGGTTTGCGCAGTTTCAATCCTGCTATGGTGGAGGAATACAACCGCATCGAGACGGATAGTCGCTCGACCTATCTCTTCTGCCCAACTAGCACAGCCCTAGCCAATCTCTCCCGAGAGGGACTGACCACAGGCGTCTACCATGTGGGCGATGTGATGTATGATGCGACCTTGTATTTTGCTCGTCAGGCAGAACAACAGTCGCATTTGCTCGAGGATCTATCCATTGCTCCTAAAGCATACTATCTCGCAACGATCCATCGTGCTGAGACGACCAATCAACCGGAGCAATTGGCCAACATCCTGCGTGCTTTTGCGCAGATAGACACACCTATCATCCTGCCTTTGCACCCTCGTACACGTAAGACCATAGAGGCTTCTACCTGCTTGACCGAACTGGTCCACCAGGCATCCCACTTGTGCATCATCGATTCGGTTAGTTACATGGATATGCTCGTGCTGGAGAAACATGCAAAGGCGATATTGACCGACTCGGGTGGGGTACAAAAAGAGGCATACTTCCACCGTACACCTTGTATCACCATGCGTCAAGAGACCGAGTGGACCGAAACCGTCGAATCCGGTTGGAACACCCTCGTAGGAACCGATACCGACAAGATACTACATGCTCTCGCCCATTTGGCGATTCCTAATACTCAAATAACTGAATATGGAACAGGTCATGCTGCCCAAACCATCATAGATATTTTATGCCAAAACGAATACTAATATTGTGCGAAG
>JAZQSZ010000083.1:0-5377 GCA_045630365.1 Paludibacteraceae bacterium
GGTTAATATTGAGTGATTTTACACGCTCAATAATCAAAACCTGTGCAAAAGTACTGCAATATTATTGCGTAAATATGAAAAATATATTAAGAAATTGTTAAATCCACTCTAAGTGCAGCAGAAAAGTTTCTAAAAACAATAATTCGTTTGTACAATCCAAATAAAAAGCGTAACTTTGCAGCGGAAAATATAATATGAAAATACTGCGCTACATATTGCTTCTATTGATAATCGGACTATATGCTTCACCGTTTATCTCAACCAAAGAAGATACATCTTCTCAAACAGAGTATGCACCTAGCGCAACTGTAATATTAAACGATCTGTCTAACGACTACGCAAAGCGTATCCAACTTCAATATGATTGGACAGATGCGCTAACATCTCCTCAAGTCAGTACATGCAACCAAGAAAATCGCTTGCGCTCTCGTCGCCATGAACGAAGTTCTACATCATGGCAACCACGCACGCATACAAACCAACTACATGCAATACTGAAGCGACATGAAATAGGTGTCGCACATAATATCAATCAAATAGTGGCACTATCGCACATAATGCCACTCAATTTACCCACGGAGCAAATCTCCTTCCCTTTTCATAGTTTTTGGTAGGTAATTCGTGAAATAACATCATATATGATGCAGTTAACACGAAGTTTCACTATAAAAATAAAAAACTATGACTGACTTATCAATGATTCTCCTTGCTTTAGGCATGGTAGTACTGTTTATGGGTCCTTTCTTTGTTATCAGCGCAATCAAAGATCGTAAAGAAGCCCAACGCAAACAAGAAGAACAAGAAGAAAACTAACATACCAAACCAATAGGGTGTGTCTACAGCACACCCTATTTGAACAAAATTCTTTTATATGGCTAAACAACGCATACTCATAGTGGATGATGAAGAGGATATTTGTATGATCCTCTCCTATTCGTTGCAAAAAGCTGGCTACGAAACACTTATCGCACATAGCGCAGAAGATGCATTGACTCTCCTCTCGCCTATTGCCAATAGCCCATCGCCCATTTCCCTGATTCTCTTGGACATCATGATGGACGGTATGTCGGGATTGGAAATGGCAGAGGTTCTTAGGAACAAACAAAATCCTAGAGCGCCCAAGGATGTTGATTTGGGCGCAACGTTGTTGAATAATGTTGTTGATGTTGTTGTTAATAATACTCCACCGATAATCTTTCTCACAGCTCTTGCAGACGAAAGCACTCTCCTTCAAGGTTTTAACCTGGGTGCTGACGACTATATCACCAAGCCCTTCCGCGTCCCCGAAGTGATTGCTCGCGTGGGGGCTGTGCTGCGTCGAACATCTGAACAAGGAGCCAAGAGCCAAGAAGCAAGACAGATAAGTAATGACAACATCATATTCGAAGGAATAGTGGTCAACAAGGCCGATATGTCCCTCACGGTAGATGGCGAAACGGTAGTCATGACACGCAAAGAGATAGAACTACTGTGCTACTTACTTACCCATCGCGGACAAATCCTCTCGCGCGAACACTTACTGAATAATGTATGGGATAGCAATGGGTTTGTACTCGAACGCACGGTGGATGTACATATCACGCACCTGCGTCGCAAACTTGGCCAGTACGGCAAATATATTAAGACAAAGTCGGGGTACGGGTATCTCTTTGAAGGTTAAAGGCGAAAGGTTAGAGGCAAAAGGCGAGAATTATGAATATTTGGATTATTATAGGAATAGGCGTTGTTGCCATTGGTGGTATCCTGTATGCCATTTACAAACATAAGATCAATAAAGCGCGTGAGCAACAACGACTTACACTAACGCAAAATATATCCCACGAACTCAAAACTCCCGTTGCGAGCATTCGTGGGGCATTAGAGATTATCCTCATGCACCCTGATATGGACGAGGACCAACGCCGTCAGTTCATTGAGCGTGCATACCAACAATCCGGACGCCTTGCTAACCTGGTGGAAGATATCTCTACCATCAACAAACTAGACACCCAAACCGACTTCTACAACCGCCTACAGTTGGACTTATATACCATTGTGGAGAATGTCCTACAAGACCTCTCGCTGCGTGCACTAGAAGCAGGAGCCACTATCACACATAACATACCGAAACACTTGATCATAACAGGCAACTATACCTTGCTCTACTCCATCTTCCACAATATTGTGGACAATGCTATCAACTATGTAGAGAAAGCGCAAATCCATATCGCACTCACGAGTCAAGATCCTGCCAATTTGTATTTCAGCATTAGCGACAATGGTCAAGGTATTCCAACAGACGCACTTCCCCATATCTTTGAGCGTTTCTATCGCGTGGATAAAGGACGCAGCCGCAAAGTAGGAGGTACGGGATTGGGCTTATCTATTGTAAAACACGCTGTGATATTCCACGGCGGAAATATCACAGCGCAAAATCGTTCGGAAGGCGGTTTGGAGTTTATCTTCTCTCTCGCTAGACGATCAAACTAAACAATTGACTGTCAACTCATTTCTAACATTCGTTGAATAGATACAATAGCATCTTTTGCTACTTGTTCATCTACAAAAATCTCATTTGATTCGTCGCGAAGGCATTGGTATAGTTTTTCAAGAGTATTCATTCGCATATACTCACACTCGTTGCATGGACTCATCGTCATGTCATCCATCTCAGCTGGTACAGGAATAAACTCTACAGTAGGACACGCCTTCTGCATCTCATGAAGAATACCACTCTCGGTCGCAATTATATATCGGATATGGGACGCTTCGCTATTGGATATTGGACGCTCTGTCGAGCTATGGGAAATAGCATAATTCAGCAATGCTTGGGTTGAACCTATCACATCAGCGTATTGCAAAATGGATTGTTTACACTCTGGGTGAGCCAATACTTTTGCTTCAGGGTATTGCTCTTTGAGTTGGAGCAAACCTTCCTGAGAAAAACGAGCATGAACATGACAACCTCCATTCCAGAGATCCATCTTTCTGCCTGTCATCTTATTGATATAAGTACCTAAATTTTGGTCGGGCCCAAAAAGAATAGGTTTATCCATTGGCAATTGCTCCACAATCTTCAGCGCATTGGTACTTGTAACCACGACATCCGTTAAAGCCTTAACAGCCGCACTCGTATTCACATATGACACTACCATATGCTCAGGATGCGCTTTCTTCCATGCCTTGAGATCAGCAGCCTTGCAACTATCTGCTAGCGAACAACCGGCAGTAGGTTCTGGAATAAGAACTCGTTTGTTAGGACAGAGGATCTTGGCTGTTTCTGCCATAAAATGCACGCCACACATCACAATGATATCTGCATCAGTCTTAGCGGCTTGTTGTGCTAGAGCCAAAGAATCGCCTATGATATCCGCTACATCCTGTATCTCTGGGCGTTGATAATAATGCGCCATAATAATGGCATTCTTCTCGCGACAAAGGCGGCGTATTTCTTCAACGATGTTCATTGTTCAGGAGTTTAGAAGTTTAGAAGTTTAGGGGTTGACCTAAAGTATTATAATATATTCCGTTATACTCAATCAAGAGTTGACCATTGCGGATGATCTTAGTAGAAGGTGTTGTAACAACGGTCTCTTCCAAATCGGTAGTTTCATTACTACCACACGAAGTGATATAACGAGAGTAAACATATACAACAGAAGGAGTACCTGTATTGAGATTAATGGTAATACTGCTCAATGCAGGACCATTAGCCGTGGTACATGTTGTGCTAGAGAAACGCAACTTACCAGAGCCTGAAAGGGTAGAAGTAGGAGTCCAAGTATAGTCCTTGAGTTTGTTGGTTTCTGCATTAATCTCTCCCACCTTGGTACCATTCATGCTGAACACAAGTGTTTTGTAACTAGCACCTCCATAGGTACGAAGGTTAACCTTGATACTGGTGATATTAGCCAAATCTACTTGTGGAGATTCAATATATGCTCCGCTTACTACACGCCAATGTTTGGTATCCTTGATTAGATCATATAGTGTCCATCCCTCTTGGCTGGTCAAATCCATAGATACAGATGGAGAATCGGACACAGGTCCTTCTTCCTCTGTGAGTTGGGCAAACACGGCATGGAAAGTCGTGTTTTGGGTGATATCTGGTGCGTCGTCTGCAGTAGAGAACAAATCAGCAGGAACATTATCTTGAGTTCCCTCGATGACATCTTCGCTCCAACCTACAAACTGTGTACTGATTTCATCGCAAGACTTAGGAGCGGTAGGCAATTGGGTTACTACTCCACCCTTGTTCACGGATGTAGTAGGATTACCAGTGGCGTAAGTTGCGCCATTCACCATCCATGTGATAGTACATTTCTCCGTAGGATCTTCATTGCCAGTATTACCATTACCGCTATTGCCACCTTCCAATGAACCATTACTTTGTCCCAGGACGAAGCGTGAGTCATAAGCAGTGATCAATTTAGATAGGTCAAGAGTTTCACCCGCTTTCTCACCCCAGATATACTCTGCAAGGTAAGGATAGTCAATAAATGGGTTACGATTACCTTGAGTCTGTTGGATACCGTTGTTACGGTCAATTTCCTTTTGAGACACAGGATCTTGACGATGCCATTTCATAAGAAGTGCTACACCATATTGGGTAAGACCGAAAGCCCCAGTAGAATAATTAGAAGAGAATATCTTGCTGCCATCACCAGTCGTAAATGCTGAATAATCGCCATTTGCCCACTTAATCATTGTACCGAAATAGCCACGAGCAAAGTCACCTTTGTACTCATCGCGAGGTTCGAACACTTTACTAGCTGAGCAATCTACAGAAGTACCTTCGTTACCTGCAATAGTGTTACCACCTATAATCGTGATATTCTTTGCAGAACCCAATTTGGCACCATCAAAAGTATAACTTGCGCTAGAAACCTCACCAAAAGCATAATTACTACGCATACCATTCACTTTGCCATCTGTAGGAACGATATGAAAAATATCGCAACCAGGTTGACTCTCTGTTCCGCCAAACCAAGATTTAGGAATAGAGTGCTCACGGTTGTAGCAATCGCACTCATTACTATAGCTACCGCATTGGTCGAATTTATAAGTCCAACTGCAATCGCTATACATATCCCAAACCTTACCATTATCACGCAGATCAGTATATTGGTAAGCGGTCCACAATCCGCTATATCCTAATGAAGAATAACCCACTTTTGCAACCACATGTACAGCATCAAAGAGGGTTTTGCCCGACTTGCCATCTATATCCTCATAATATGTAGGCAAAGAAGCAGCAGGAGTAACAGATTTGGCTACCGCAGAGATAGTCAAAAGAAAAATAGTAGTCAGTAAAATAAAACGTTTCATGTATCTTTATTTTTATATTTCATATAAAACAGTTTGCAAAATTACTGCTTTTTGAGGAAATACACAAATA
>JAZQSZ010000084.1:0-3990 GCA_045630365.1 Paludibacteraceae bacterium
GGGTTAATTGAAAAACTATATCGAAATTTATAAAATAACAAGAATATGGCAAAGAAAAAAGTAACTGTAGAGGACCAAAATCTTGAGAATGTACAAGAGGCCCTCAACACCACCAGCGCGTGGATTGAGAAAAATCAAAACAAATTATCTTGGGCTATCACTGCTATCGTAGCAGTAGTAGTAGGTGTATTGGCAATCAATACATACGTAATCCAACCTAAAACAGTAGAAGTGAGCAATGAGAATGCAAAAGCTGTGACCTACTTTATGCAAGGTGACTACGCTAAAGCATTGAATGGCGACGAGGCTGATTGTCTTGGTTTCCAAGCTATTGCTGACGAGTATAAGTGCTACCAAGGTGGTAAATTGGCTGCCCTCTATGCAGGTGTATGCTTCTACCAATTGGGTCAATATGAGGATGCTGCCGCTTACTTGGCTAAGTTCTCTGCAGACGACTTGAGTGTTGAGCCTGCTGCATTGCAACTCTTGGGTGATGCGTATGTTCAACTCGAGGAGTATGGCAAAGCAGCTAAAGCATTTGAGGCTGCTGCTAAGTCTGGCAACGACTTGATCGCTCCTATGAGCTTGAAGAAAGTAGGTTTCGTTTACCTCGAGATGGGTAACAAAGCTGCTGCTAAGAAAGCATTTGAGGCTATCAAAGCTGACTATCCAGCATCTACCGAGGCTCAAGATATTGAGAAATATATCGAGCTTTCAAAATAAGGTTATAGGTTATAGGACGCCGCGAGCGGCTATAGGTTATAGGCTAGAATATTATGACAACTGATTTATCGCAATATAATGCGAATGAATTGCCTAGCGCTGACGTGCTTTCACGTCAGCGCTATGCTATTGTAGTAGCGGATTGGAATAGCGAAATCACCCACGCACTGGCACAAGGTGCTATAGATACCTTGCTCAAACATGGTGTCAAAGAGGAGAATATCGACGTGATGCATGTGCCTGGTACAGTAGAACTGACCTATGGTGCTGCCCTCTATGTGAGTGGTCAAAAGAAGTTTGGCATGCTCAAGTGTGCAGACGCAGTGATTGTCATCGGCTGTGTGATTCAAGGGGATACCCCTCACTTTGATTATGTATGTCAATCCGTAACACAAGGTGTGACCTTGTTGAATGCTCAAGGTGGCGGAGCAGGTGGGTATTATCAACCTAATTCATGCCCAGTGATCTTCTCTGTATTAACAACCTTGGATAAGCAACAAGCACTTGACCGCGCAGGTGGCCGCTTGGGTAACAAAGGCGTAGAAGGTGCCGTGACTGCCATCAAGATGGCTAACCTCTAAGCAGCAGAGCTGCGAAAATGGCAAGCAGAGCTTGCGTTAATGGCACCTTTGGTGCGTAGATGGCTAATTCGTGAACGAAGTGAACCACTTTCGTGAGCGAAGCGAACCATAAACGTGAGTAAAACGAACAAAAAAATGAAAGTATATAAGTTTGGTGGTGCTTCGGTGAAGGACGCTAATGGCGTTCGTAACCTCAAGGAGATTGTTGCCTGTGCGGGTGATGACCTGATGGTCGTTATTTCCGCTATGGGTAAGACTACCAATGCTTTGGAGCGTGTAGTGGCTGCGCTTGCGCAAAAAGATGAGGCGACAGCTGATAGCGAGTGGCTAAACATCTTGGACTTTCATGTGCACCTGGCTATGGAGTTGGGACTCAAACCCAACGAGGATATCCGTTTCCCTATGATGCCAGAGTATGACCACACTTGCTCATATGACCAAAACTATGATCAGATTGTAAGCCAAGGCGAGATTCTATCCACTCAGATTGTGGCAGTCTATTTGCTCAAGAGTGGTATTCGTACCGAGTGGTGGAATATGCCTAAACTCCTACGCACGGACAATACATTTCGTGAGGCACAAGTGGATATGCAGACCTCTGCGCAAATTATTCGTGCAGGATGGGAGCGTCCCAATCGCCCAAGCGTAGTAGTGACACAAGGTTTTATCGGCGGAACTGTCGATGGTTTGCGCACAACCCTCGGTCGTGAAGGTTCTGACTATACTGCCGCTTTGATGGGTAACTTCCTAGATGCTGAGTCAGTGACCATATGGAAGGATGTGCCAGGTATATTGAATGCCGATCCACGATTGGTAACCAATACCATTAAAATCGATCGACTAACCTACTACGATGCAGTCGAACTCGCTTATAGTGGCGCACAGGTGATTCACCACAAGACCATCCGCCCACTAGAAAATAAGAAAATACCATTGTATGTCAAGCCTTTTGGCGATCATACAGCACCAGGTTCGGTGATAACGGCTCAGGCAGAGCCCATCAATGTGCCTGTATATATATGGCGTGCCAACCAAGTGTTAATCACTTTGCGTGCCAAAGACTTCTCCTTTGTATTGGAAGAGAGTCTAAGTCACATATTTGACATTATCCATCGTAATCGTCTGAAAGTGTCATTGATCCAATCCAGTGCGGTGACTATTTCTGTATGCGTGGATAACACTCGTTTTGTTAGACAAGCCATAGAACAACTCCAAGAGGCCTATCGAGTGGTGTGGAACGAGGGCTTGAGCCTGTTGACCATTCGAGGCACAACGCCTGAGATACTCAGAAAAGAACAAGATGGCCGAGATATATTGCTCAGTCAATTAACACGTAGAACAGCTAAACTAGTAATTAAAGATTAATATTATGAATACTACTGCTAAACAATATCTCACAGCAGATTATTGGAAAGGACTTATGGTCGAGTTTTGGCATGCCTTAGGCACCAAGAAATTTTGGAAAGAGTTCATAGTGATGAATCTTGGTATCTCAATTGGCGCCGCTGCGGTGTACTATTTCCTTATGCCAAGCCATTTGATTATCGGTACTATCTCTGGTTTGAGTATTGTGCTCAATACCTTGTTTGGTGGAACAGCCGATACTTTCTCCTATTGGGTGATGGGTATCAATGCCGTGTTGCTCATCATGGCCTTCTTGCTCATCGGTAACGAGTTTGGTGCCAAGACGGTATATACTGCCATGATCCTTGGTCCATTGACCCAATTGTGTGACCGTATCTATCCTTATACCTCTTTCACACATAAGGTAGTGGAGAATCCCGATGTCTTGGCACAACTACAGGCAGGACAAACCGTCTTGGATGCGAATGGCAATCCTTACCTATTGAGTCGTGCAGGCGAGGTGCTCGAACAGGTGAGAGATTCGGTCATGTCTGCTGGATTGGGCATGGGGGATGTGTGGTTTGACTTGGTATGCTTTGTGTTCTTGCTTTCAGCATGTCAGGCAATCCTATTCCGTATCAATGCTTCATCGGGTGGATTGGACATCTTGGCGAAGATTATCAATAAGTATATGCACTTCGATATCGGCATGTCGGTGTCTATTGGTGGTGCTTTGATCTGCTGTACCGCTTTTATGATCAACGATTTTAGAATGGTAGTAATCGGTTTGATCGGTACTTGGATCAATGGCGTGGTAATCAATTATTTTACTGCTACCATGGACCTACGCAAGCGCGTGTGTATTATTACTACGGAGTACGAGAAGGTGCGCAGTTATATCATTAAAGACCTATTGCGTGGTTGTTCTCTATACCGTGTCGAGGGTGGATATAGCGGTGAAGAGTATATAGAGATTCAAGCACTCTTGACCCAAGAAGAGTTTGCTAACGTATTGGCCTTTATGCGTGATAATCAAATCAAAGCCTTTACTACAGCGGGTAACTGTTCTGAGGTCTATGGCCTATGGGCTAAACACCGCAAAAGAGGCGGAAAACTAGAAATAGAAATCGATTAATACATAACAATAAATTATACAACAATGAAACCAACTCTCTTTATTCTCGCAGCGGGTATGGGTAGCCGCTACGGAGGTCTCAAACAATTGGACGGTCTAGGTCCTAATGGTGAAACAATCATGGATTATAGCGTGTTTGACGCTATGCGTGCCGGTTTTGGCAAAGTAGTATTCGTTATCCGCAAGGATTTCGAGGAGGATTTCCGC
>JAZQSZ010000085.1:0-4369 GCA_045630365.1 Paludibacteraceae bacterium
CATCGCCGATACCGCTGGTACACTCTGCAAAGCGGCTGAAGTGATGAAAGATAATGGTGCGAAATCAGTACGTGCGTTGGTAAGCCACGGTCTGATGTCTGGTCCTGCTTGTGAGAGAGTGACTAATTCCGCGTTGGAGGAGTTGGTATTTACCGATTCTATCCCATTCGATCAAGCACGTTGTCTAAAAGTGAGCATTGCGTCTATGGCTAAACCAATAGCACAAACTATCTTGGCTATCCAAAATCATCGCTCTGTAAGTGAATTGAATATCCACTAATTTGATTTATAGACAACTACTCTATATTGCTCTATGCTTGGTTCTGTGCTCTTGTCAGACCAAAACCAAGACCACTCCTGCAGATGTCCGCTGTGCTTTTTCAGCGGACTCTGCATATACTTATATTGCTCAGCAGTTGGCTTTTGGACCGCGTGTGCCTGGTACTGAGGCGCATGAGGCATGCGGCGATTGGTTGGTGAGTGAGTTGGCTCGTCATGGCGCCCAAGTCAAGAGTCAGTATGGCACAATGACGAATTATGCGGGTAAGGCACAAGATATCCGTAATATAGTTGCCATATTGGAGGGTAATACACCCCACGCGATATTGCTCTGTGCCCATTGGGATTGCCGTCCATGGAGCGATGAGGAAGAACGCTATGAGGATCGTTTTGAGCCCGTTATGGGTGCCAACGATGGCGCGAGTGGGGTGGGAGTGATCCTAGAGATGGTGCGTCAGATGGCTATTCGTAAGTCAAAGGGCGAGTTTATCCCTACGGTACAAGTGGTGTTCTTCGATTGTGAAGACATGGGTACTCCCGCACATTTTACGGGTTCACAACGGGATCATACGTGGTGCTTAGGCAGTCAATATTGGGCACAAGAATACAAACACTCAACACTCAACTCTCAACACTCAACTCTCAACTTTCAATACGGCGTATTGCTGGATATGGTGGGTGATCCGTCTGCTACTTTCCCACGGGAGTATTTCTCGATGCAATATGCGGGAAGTTATCTGGAGCGTCTATGGCGCGAAGCAAGCAAACTGGGATATGGTCGCTACTTTGTACAACAAGCCACCTATTACCCAATAACCGATGACCATTACTATGTAAATACGATTGCGGGTATCCCTTGTGTGGATGTGATCGATTATAAGATGAATACAGAGACTGGGTTTGCTCATTGGTGGCACACTCAGCATGATGATATACAGAATATAAACAAACAAACCTTACAAGCAGTCGGTGAGACTGTACTAACGACAATATGCTCGAGATAAAGAATCTACATGCCACTATCGCTGGCAAAGAAATACTCAAAGGACTCAACCTCACTATTCATGAGGGTGAAGTGCATGCTATTATGGGGCCTAATGGTGCGGGTAAATCTACCTTGTCCAATGTGTTGACGGGTCATCCTGCTTACACCGTGACAGAAGGTGAAGTGATTTTCCGCGGCAAGAATTTGCTAGAAATGTCTCCAGAGGAACGTGCGAGAGAGGGAATGTTCTTGTCCTTCCAATACCCAGTGGAGATTCCTGGCGTGTCTATGGTTAATTTTATGCGTACTGCGGTTAATGAGAAACGTCAGCACGAGGGCAAAGAACCACTCAAAGCGACTGACTTCTTGAAACTCATGCGTGAGAAAAAAGCACTCGTGGGTATGGATAACAAACTCACTAATCGTTCTGTAAATGAGGGTTTCTCTGGTGGTGAGAAGAAACGCAATGAGATTTTCCAAATGGCCATGTTGGAGCCATGTCTCTCTATCTTGGATGAGACAGATTCAGGTTTGGATATCGATGCACTCCGTATTGTGGCAGAGGGCGTGAATGCACTCAAGACCCCTCATACTGCTTCTATTGTGATTACCCACTACCAACGTCTATTAGATTATATCGTGCCAGATTTTGTGCATGTGTTGGCAGACGGTAAGATAGTACGTACGGGAGGCAAAGAACTGGCACTCGAACTCGAGGAGAACGGTTATGCTTTCTTGAATAATTAAGAATTTTGAATTAAGAATTTTGAATTAAGAATGTTGAAATCATTAACTCGATATATTACTCTTGCTGCAGGTGAGACACGTGAGTTGGTGCTGATTAACGACTCCAATATAGATTGGCATGTTGTTCAAGAGGCGGGTTCCGTATTGCGTGTGCATATCTTATATTTGTCTCAGGATGAAGTAGATGCTCAGTGGCAATCTTCGCTGACTGTGGAGCAGAACGGAGAGGGATGTCGCAGCGAGATTTATGGTATGGGATTGTTGCATGATTCGCAGCAAGCTCACGTGCGTACGCGCGTGATACATAATATAGGTGGCGGGTATTCGTCTCAAATCATCAAGTTTGTCTTGGATGATCAAGCGAAAGGTTCTTTTAGAGGAGAGTTGAAAATTCAACCTAATGCACAACAGACGGAGGCATATCAAACCAATCGTAATATCTTGCTTTCTCGTCAAGCGGATATGCTAACCGAACCTCAGTTGGAGATCTATGCGGATGATGTAAAGGCTAGTCATGGTGCTACAACAGGACAATTGGATGATTCGGCATTATTCTATATGCAACAACGCTGTATTAGTCGTGACATGGCAGCTAAGTTATTGCTCCAAGCATTCTTTGAGGAAGTGGTGAGCACCTTGTCGGATGAGAATCTACGAGAGGAAATCACTCAGAAGATACAAGATATATTGTAAAATTACCTTATAATAAAAGACAGCTTTGAGGCTGTCTTTTGTTGTATATTTCCGTGTCTTTCCCGATACCACTCCGATACCACTCCGAACCTTTGCCGAAGGAACTCCGAAGGAAGACCGAAGCATTATCGTGCCCTTGTGGCTAAGAACTCCGAAGGAATATGCTTTTATTTTACACGATTGATAGCATAATCTAGAAGTGCTACGAGACTCTCTTTGTATTTGTTGTCGGGGAAGATCGATAGGGCTTCCAATGCTTTCTTGCGGTGTTTCTCCATCTCTTGGTGCGCATATCGAATACCATCGTAGCGCAGTACAAAAGACTTGATGTCCTGTTCTGTCTCAAAAATATTGATATCCGTAGATTTGCTAGCTAATGCTTCGGCTTTCTCGCGAATGCGAGCGGCTTCTTCTTTGCCAGATCGTTGTAGAGATATGAGTAGCGGAAGTGTGGCTTTGCCATCTTGAATATCATTCATAGTGGGTTTGCCGATATCCTCAATATCGGAATAATCAAGCACATCATCTTTGAGTTGGAAGCACATGCCGAGGTGCATGCCATATTTACGCAATGCTGTTATTTGGCGGCAGGTAGCACCTGTGCTAGCAGCACCCGCTTCGCTGCATGCTGCAAAGAGGCATGCGGTCTTTTGTTCGATGATTTGATAATATTGTTTCTCGCTAATCCACATGGTGTCGCCCGCATGTAGTTGCAGGAGTTCACCTTCGGTGAGCGATTTGCTCATGGAGGAAACGATATTGAGTAGATTGGCATTGCGGAGTTCGGAGAGCAGACTGATGACTTTGGCGAGCATATAATCGCCAGTGAGGATGGCAATCTTGTTGCTCCATTGTTGTTGCACCGAGTTGCTTCCTCTGCGAGTAGGAGAGTTGTCCACTACATCATCATGTACGAGTGAAGCGGTGTGGGTGAGTTCTAGTACGACGGCAGTTTGCAGGGTTTTAGAGGTGATGCCTCTACAAATGGCTGCAGATAGTAGTACCAATATCGGACGCAGTTGTTTGCCGCGTTGTTGATGGATATAGTTGAGTACTTGTGACAAGAGGGGATGGGTGGTACCTAAAGCCTCTGTGAAAGCATCTTCGTATTGACTGAACTCGGTCTGTATGTATTGTTTGAAATCCTTCATGGGAGTTTATTGGAGAGAGTTGAGTCGTCCGCGGTACACATCGCTAAACGAAGCGGTATGAGATTGACCTCCGATGAGATAGATGCTTGTTTGTTCTACAATGACCGATTGATTTTGGCGACTTTGATATTGAGCTGGCAATTGGTTGCAGGCTGTATCTGGCACATACCAATTCATACCTTCATCGTCGGAATAGAGTATGTTACTATTCCAATCTAAATCGTTGTCAATGCCTCCGAACATCATCAGCTGTCCATTATATTGAATGATAGACGCTCCTGTTAGGGTATGGAAAGTAGGTTGGGAAATCGTGAAGTTTTTAAGACGATATTTCTTGTCTGTAGGGATATATTCGAAGTTCCATCTACTGTTCACAGGATCGCCATTGATGTCGCGTCCGCCTACGATCATTGCACGTGGTCTTTCGCTACTGCTTTCAAAAGCAGTGGCTGCAAAATCACTAATAGGGAAACCATCTAGCATATTATTATCAATGAGAATATCTGTGCTTATC
>JAZQSZ010000086.1:0-7287 GCA_045630365.1 Paludibacteraceae bacterium
CGGAACGTTGTTGACAGGTTTTTACCCAACATAAACTCGGTCTTATTCCATACTTTAGATGTAAATCGACTGCAAAGGTAATAAAAAAAAATTGAATATATAACATCAACAACTTGTTTCAACAACTTGCGCGGCAATCAACTCCCTGCCGCGCTCAAGGAATCTCATGTAAGTGTCAACAAGTATATAAATCCCTTTTTTATCAAGTTTATGGGTTATAGTTTATGGTTTATAGGTTATAGGTAAGATTAGCAGCTTTGCTGCATTTCCTCGCCCATACACCATACACCCTACACTCTACACTCTCAACTACACTACACTCTCAACTCTCCTCTCCAGCAACACCACATTCTCCACATGGTGGGTGTGAGGGAACATATCCACTGGTTGCACTTTCACTACGCGGTACTTGCTATCGAGCATATTCAGGTCGCGTGCCTGCGTAGCAGGATTGCAACTCACATACACTATGCGCTTAGGTTCGGCAAACAATATCGTGTTGATCACATCCTCGTGCATACCTGCGCGTGGAGGGTCTGTGATAATCACATCAGGACGACCGTACTGAGCAATAAAATCCTCATTAAGAATATCCTTCATATCGCCCGCGAAGAAAAGCGTATTGTCCAAATTATTAATCTTCGCATTCACTTTCGCGTCCTCTATCGCTTCTGGAACATACTCAATACCAATCACTTGTTTGGCTTGGTGTGCCACGAAATTGGCAATAGTACCCGTACCTGTATAGAGGTCAAAGACGAGTTCCTCGCCTGTTAATCCTGCAAACTCACGCGCTACTTTATACAACTCGTATGCCTGCAGGGTGTTGGTTTGGTAGAAGGATTTAGGACCTACCTTAAACTGCAAATCCTCCATCTGCTCCATTATGTGGTCTTGACCGTGGAAGACATGCACCTCTTGGTCGCCAATGGTATCGTTGAACTTGCGATTGACCACATAGAGTAGGCTAATGATCTCAGGGAACTCATCGCGCAAGTACTCCATCACGCGCATATCAGGTTCGTCTGCCCATACGACAATAAGCATGATCTCGCCTTTGTGGTTGGAGCGTAGGATCAGGGTGCGCAGTTGTCCTTCGTGGGCGTGCTCGTTGTAGAAAGTGATACCCAAGGAACGAGTGTACTCGCGAATACCGTTGCGTATGCGGTTGTTGATTTCTGGCATGAGGTGGCACTCGGTAATATCGAGCACTTTGTCAAAGCAGTTAGGGATATGAAAACCGAGTCCGTGGGTGTTGTCTAGGTTCTCCAATCCACCTGCAGCGCGAATCGTGTCCCAACTGAGCCATTTGCGGTCGGAGAAAGTGAACTCCAGCTTGTTGCGGTATTCGTATATCTCTTGGCTGCCGAGGATAGGGGAGATCTCAGGTAGTTCCACTTTACCGATACGGGTGAGGTTATCCACAATCTGTTGCTGTTTGTGGCGCAGTTGCTCCTCGTATGGGAGGATCTGCCATTTGCAGCCACCGCACTCGCCATAATGCTTACAACGAGGTTCGCAGCGCACGGGTGAGGGGTTAACGATACGCTCCACGCGACCTTCCATGAAGGAGTGTTTTTTGCGGGTGACTTGGATGTCTACTATATCGCCGGGTACGCAGTAAGGTACGAAGAGCACCATGTCATCTACGCGAGTGAGGGCTTTGCCTTCGGCAGCAATCCCCGTAATCTCAATATTCTCTAATAATGGTAATTTCTTTTTTTTCATATGTTTTACTTGATTTTGGACCGTTTCACTGAGGGACCGCTTCACTGAGGGACCGCTTCGGTTAATAATTAATAGTTAACAATTAATATCTCCTCGTAGCGACCGAGGGAGTTGATTCGGTCGCAAGTTGTTGGATTATGTTGTCGTTGTTGTTAATATAAATTTTGTTTTGCTCACTTGGCAACGGGTTGCCCTTCTGAGCAAACCAAAACATATCAATTGATTTTTTGTATATTTTTGTAGCGAAGCGTATTTTTGTTACCTAAAAATAATTTTGGATAATTTTCTATAATTTTTTATAATTTTTGGAGCGAAATCAAAACCCCACCAACCAATTAACACAATCTCGGTAGAGGGCATCAAAATTCTCTGTACTCTCGAGCATAAATCCCCATGCCAAGGTTTTGCCTTTTTGCTCCTCTCTGCCATCGTATGCTACCGCTGCATTGAGTTGGGTATCCGCATATTTAGCTACTGCTCGTGCACCATCGGCAGGGAGAATACAATCGGGATTCTCCGTATGTATGCACTTGGCATTAGGAGTCGCGTGGAAAGTGTATGCACCTGGCGATAATACGCGGCGGTTAACCACCAGACTACCTTGCTCGCTAGCGTGGTTGCAGCGGTAGGTATAATGCAATTGATTCTTAACGAATGCTTTGTCTTCAGGACTCTGCATATCGCTTGCGATATGTGCACCAGACACCAATAGGTTGCCACCCTTCGATAGATAATCTGTCACTACTTTTTGCAATTCAGGAGTAAAACTCTTGAAGGCAGTGTCGGTGCCCAGAACGGTTAGTTTCTGTTTACCCATAATCAAATCCACAGCATCCACATCCACAATCGTATCTATCGCATAGGCATTGGCGCTGATATAGGAGTAACCCATTTGTGCCAATACACGACCGTGCATCACAGGGTAATCAAAGGTGTTACCCATGGTGAGGGCCGCTTGTTGATCGCAGTAGCATGAACCCCAACCGCACTCATCATCCGTGATCCATGGGTGGCGACTATCAAAATCAAACTGTTCGCCGATATAGGCAATGTCCTTGCCGTAACCTACGCCATGACCTTGTGGACGAATACCCACATAGGTGCTATCTGCAAACCAGTCTGGTCCGCTCACGCGGGTAAAGGCGTTGAGCACGAGCACACGACCTTTCTCCTCTGGAGCGATATAGGCAGACAACACTTCGCTTGGCATACTCACGCCACCTGCGTTACCTGCTTGCACCTTAATATCGTAGCGTGTACCAGGAGTAGCCTGGAATGTATAGGAGTTGGTTTTCACACGCACACCATTATCCCAGTCGCCATCGTTCTCACGGGTATAAACCACATAGTATGTAGGTTTGGCTGTAGGTTCGAGCACATCCTCTGTTTCCTCCCAACTCACCACTATCTCTTCGCCTCTCAACTTTTGACTTTCGACTTTCAACATTTGACTTTCGACTTTCAACATCCTCATCGCCATTTTCTGCACAGGCAGTGGTTGAACAACCACCTCGGTGCCGTATTGGGCATGGATAAAACGCAACATACCTTTGTATATCGCACGGGAGATAGTGAACTTCACGCGTGGATCTAGTCCGTAGCGCATATCATCGTAGTTCTGGTGTGAGAGCAGTTCGAGCAATACCGCAGGCACCTTAGGATGGCGTGCCTCGGCATAGGAAGAGTTGTGCAACTGACGACGCATCCAGTGAGGCGCATATAGCGCACGCACATCGTTGACGATTTGCGATTGCATATAGTCGCCATAGTCGCGTGCCAACTGACGAGAGACGCCAGTAGGGTAGGTCTTGCTCTTGTCGTTGTCAAAATCGGTGTAAATCATCAGGGTGCCGATGATGCTATCGCGTTTCACACCTGCATCGGAGTGGAAGGCCAAACTCAAATGCAGAGGTACACCCAGCCCCGCTTGCTTAGGGTTAGCCTGACTGCCGCCAGCGAGGTAGTTCACCCATTGACCGCGTGCGCAGTAGTCGTCCGTGTAGTCGTTGCGACTGTCGGTGTAATTGTAGATGCTGTCAGGGATACCAGCGTATTGCAACCAGTAGCGAGCGGCTTCCAAATAACGTGCCATACCGCTCGTTTCAGCCCATTGTTGGTTGGCTAGCAGTTGTGCACTATCTACCTCTGTTTCACGCAGTTTGATGTCTTGTGATGAAGGTGTGTTCTCCACTTTATCGGGTTGTGGATAACGAGCCACATTACCTATACCGCCACCAAATTTCACAGCATCGGCAGTGACTACCGCATTGCCTTTGCCTGCGTTGCTGAGGGTTACGTAGTTGTTGTTGATGTCTGCATCAAAAGCAAAAGTGCCGAGATACACCCAAGTGCCACCGCCCATTTGTTGGTTGACCTCAAACTCGGTCTTTTGTCCACGGTGTACAACGGTATATTTGGCTGCTGTGGTGCTGTTAGGCAGACTCTTGTAAGACACATATACGGCATATTCGCCTGCAGGCAGTGGGTGAGGGGTATAGCGTAGTTCGCTTATCTCTTTGTTGCTCACAGGCGCAAGCATGTATCCGCCTTTTTCAAATGGATTCTCGCCTTCTAACAGCACTTCGTCGTTGTCTTCTCCCCAACCTGTTCCTTCCGCACTCCTAAACACCTGAACCCCTGAACTCCTAAACTCTTCCGTCGCCTCTACTTCATCCACCACATCTTCTACTTCTTGGGTATCTCGTTCGCGAGGTTGTACGACCACGGCGCCTGCGTTTTCTAGCATAGGAACTAGGAATGGCATGGTGTAGGATGAGGTGTATACATCCTCTACGGTGGTCCATAGTTTGGCACGTTGCCAGAGCCATTGCTCCATGGTTTGATGGTAGTAGCGTCCGTGGCTACCCCATAGGGCTATGTGTTTGCCTGATAGTCCGTTAGGAGATGAGTATGGTTGTGAGATATTGCGTACCCAGGCAGGCACTTCATTGAGTGTATAGCGCATGTTGCTAGGGCGATTTTTGTGTAGGTTGGTGATGAGTTCGCCTAGTTCTAGGTTTTCGCTATAGATGGTTACTTTGCCTTGGTTGTTTCCCAATACCAATTGACTCACTAGTGAGCGTATGTCGCGCACTTCGGAGGCTGTGAAAGAGATATGACTTAGGGTCGCATTGGTATAGACATGGATGTTGCTATTGCGAACGCGTATGCGACTGACTGTCACTTTGCCTACGTAGGCATGTGATTGAGCGATTTGGGTTAGTGTGTCTGCCAGAACTTGTTTGTCAATGGCGTAGGTGCTAATAGTTGCTTGGAACAAAATGCACAGGATGAGGAGTATTCTTTTCATTTTCAATAATATAATGCTATTTTGGTTGTTGTAGGGAGAATCTCGCCCTAAAATTGCTGCAAAAGTAGTAAAATTTTTGTACATACACAAATAAAGCGAGAAAATTATTTGTAAAAAAGATAGATGTTATCTATCTCATTAGGATAGAATGTAAAACATAAGGTGGTTTTTTATGGATATTTTTGGATATATGGAAAAAAAGTTGTAATTTTGGTAATATTCTCTAATACTTTATGACTTCTGTTCTGCACTTTGTACAAAAAAAATCATAAAAAAAGTTGCCTATCTCAAAAAAAAGTACTACCTTTGCAGCGCAAAAGTCAAAACAAACTCATCTTTGTATAAAAATAGCAGCTATGAAAACCTCAAACACCCCACAAGAGATGCCTTTTGGCTCAGAGAGCGGAAGCATCAACAATGTACAAAAGAAATACTATACTGCTGATGAGGCAGTTGCTTTTCTTGAACCAAGAATACGCGCAATGTTCAAATGAAAGAAGTTGTTTATACAGAACAAGTGCTTCTACAATTTGAAGAAAGTGTTACAAAACTTGTAGAGCAGCGATATTTTGGCGACGAAGATTACGCAGTAGATTATATGCGTGATATCTTTCGCTATTTTGCGCTCAATCTGCAAAACTCTGTTTCTGTTAAAGCACCAGAATACTTCAATAGGTATAGCGTAGATGGCAAGCAACTGTTTTATGTTCGCTACCGTAAAAACGCACATACCACTTGGTATGCCTTCTATGAAGAATTGGAAGAGGTCTATAGTATTGTATATTTAGCCAATAACCAACATATAGGGCATTTATTAGAAATCAGTTTATAACCCACCCAACTCCTAATTCATAATTCAAAATTCAAAATTCACTTAATGTTTATCACTCATAACTCATATCTCATAACTAATTCGAAATCTTCGATTTGCGCGCTCCAAAATAGGGGGGGGGCAACGCGCTTGCGTAGGTAGTCGTTCGCTCGTTATATTTGAAATATAGTGTGCTGCTGTGGCTTTTAGCCATGGCAGCTGCTTTTTGTATTGAAAACAATAAATATTAACAAACTTAATTAAAAACAACAAAACAATGAAAAAAATCAATTTTCTTGGAATGAGCATTCTCGCTCTTCTGATGGCGTGCTTTACTGCATGCGAAAACAAGTATGAAGTGGACCACTCCGCTGATATTGTAGGTACTTGGACTTGCTTAACTCCTGACTACGCAGAAGCTTTGGTAATCAAAGCAGATGGTTCTGCACTTTCTACTGGTTATGATGGTACTGACTACTGGGAGGATGTCGCAGGTAAAGTCGTTGTAAAAGACGGTGTTGTTACTATTACTTTGGAGAATGGCGACAACAACAAGGGACATTTTGATATCATTCCTGGCGTAGCATTCTCTATCCACGAAGATGGCAAGAGTTTGACTTACCACTACTGCGCAAACGACCTCGCAGATGAGATTCTCGGTATGTGGGTTTGTACAAATTCAATCGAAGGAGATATGTCTATTAACACATATAAGGAAGATGGCACTGTAATTTTTACAGGTCTTATTCCTGGTGCAGGTGATTATATGGTAAATATAACAAGCAATTATAAGGTTCTTGGTGATTTAAAGTTTACAGAGGTAGTAACTGATAGCTCTGTTCAATATGTTGTTTCTCGTATAGTGTACACCCCTAATGGTACAACATTAGGAGATATTCATACTGTAATTGGTGTAGTTGAGAATGGAATTGAAAGATCAGTGTCATATCTTCGCATTAAGCAAAATCTTGACCTTGCAAACAAGAAATACGACTATATCAAGACTTTTATCACCAATGTAGATGGTTTGGATAAGACTGTCAACTTTATGGGCTATGAGTTCAACTTTGCAAAGATCGACGGCGTGAAGTTCGACAAGATGCTCAAGACAATCCTTTTTGCGGTTGAGTTCCCAGATGCTAACACTATCAAGTATAGCTGCCACTACAACAACGAGGCTATGGCTTTGCAAGCTCCTATCGTGGTGGATGGCAACAAGATGACCGTAAAAATGAGCGAGGTTTATTCTGCTGCTAAGGATGTGGATCTCTACACCTTCCAAGACCAAGACAACACACAAATGCACATGTATATGCCAACTTATTCGTTTGTGAACTTCTTTGCTAACATGCAGATTGCCATCATGGCTCAAGTGGGTGAACTTGATATGAACGATGCAGCTGCTGTGAAGGCAGTATTTGACAGCATCGACGAGGCG
>JAZQSZ010000087.1:0-13660 GCA_045630365.1 Paludibacteraceae bacterium
TCGCACGATTATCGGACTAGGTTTTGATCGCAAGGATTTTGACCGCCCATGTTCGGAGTTTTCTGGTGGTTGGCGCATGCGTATTGAACTAGCTAAGATATTACTACAACACCCTGACTTACTGCTACTTGACGAGCCCACAAACCACCTAGACATCGAGTCTATTCAATGGTTGGAAGAGTTCCTGAAGACCAACGGCAGTGCCCTCGTTCTAGTGAGCCACGACCGTGCGTTTTTGGATAATGTCACCACCCGGACCATAGAGATAACGCTGGGTAGGATATACGACTATAATGTCCCTTACTCGCAGTTCAAAGTACTGCGCCAAGAGCGCCACGAACAGCAAGTGCGTGCTTATATGAATCAGCAGAAGATGATTCAAGAGACGGAAGAGTTCATCGAGCGTTTTCGTTACAAAGCGACCAAGGCGGTACAAGTACAATCGCGCATCAAGCAACTAGAGAAGCTAGATCGCCTAGAAGTGGATTTGGAAGACAACTCACGATTAAGCCTGCGTTTTCCACCTGCTCCACGTAGTGGAGATTTCCCTGTTATAGTTGAGGACCTGCGCAAAGATTTTGGCGATCATATGGTATTCCAAAACGCCACTTTCACCATCCGCAGAGGCGAAAAAGTGGCTTTTGTCGGTAAGAATGGCGAAGGCAAAACCACCCTCGTTCGCTGCATCATGGGGCAACTGGATTATCTAGGTAATCTCAAGATTGGCCACAATGTTAAGATCGGTTATTTCGCTCAAAACCAAGCGGCACTATTGGATGGCGAAATGACTGTGTTTGAGACGATTGACTATGTGGCGGTAGGCGATATCCGTACCAAGATTCGCGATATTTTAGGCGCCTTTATGTTCGGTGGAGAAGCCTCCGAAAAGAAGGTCAAAGTATTGTCTGGTGGCGAGCGTAGTCGTTTAGCCATGATTCGCTTGCTGCTTGAGCCATGTAACTTGCTTATTCTTGACGAGCCAACCAACCACCTAGATATGCAGTCCAAGGATGTGCTCAAGGCTGCCTTAAAGGAGTTCAACGGTACCGTTATTTGCGTGAGCCACGACCGCGATTTCCTCGATGGATTGGTGGACAAAGTGTATGAGTTTGGTGGAGGCAAAGTACGCGAACACCTCGGTGGAATATACGATTTCTTGCGCAGCAAGCGTATCGATTCACTGCAGGAGTTGGAGCGCAAAGATGCCAAAGGAGAAGAAACAATAAAACGAGAATCCACATCCGCCAAACTCGATTATGCCGCACAAAAAGCCGCAGCCGCAGCACGTCGCAAAAAGGAGAAACAAATAGCGGACATCGAGGCTGCCATTGCCAAACTCGAACAAGAACAACACGAGATCGAAACGCTCTTGACTGATATAGCAAATCAGACCACCGAAAACTTCCAACGCTACGAACATATCAAACGCGAAATGGAACAACGCCTCTACGAGTGGGAAATTCTGAGCGAAGAGGAGTGACAATAATATAAATTATTGGTCCTACCGATATTTTACTGCCAAATCATTTGCATATTTGCAAAAAAATGTGTAATTTTGCAGCGTAATTTGCAAAATTAGGTATTTTATTGTAATTAACTCATATGATTAACAGAACACTGGTACGCACCAAAGTCCTTCAAACCCTCTTTGCTTACTACAAAGATGGCGAAAAAACTCCTTTAACAGCACGCAAGGAGTTGCTTAATAGTTTTTCTAGCACCTATAGTTTGTATATGACTATGTTAGCTTTTGCTGACGAGTTGGTAACGTATGCGGAAGAACAAATAGCCGAGAACAAGCAACGAGCTACTATCACTCACCAAGAGTATGTACCTAACTACCGATTTGTACAAAACAAAGTGTCACGCGATTTGTTCAACAATCGTCGTCTACGCAACTATATAGAGGAGAATCACCTACGTTGGGACACCGGTATGAACGGCGTGATTGCTATCTACAAGCAGTTACTTCAAGCACCTTTCTACCAAGAGTATATGCAACTCGAGTCTCCTACTTATGAGGACGACAAAATGTTGTGGCGCAAGATCTACGGCACCCTCCTTATCGGCAACGAGGATCTCTATTCCGCTTTGGATGAGATGGAGGTAGCACTAGACCAACACGCTTGGACCATCGATATAGACCAGATCTTGACTTATGTTGTTAAGACCATCAAACAATTCAAGGAGGCCAATGGTGATGAGCAACCACTCCTCGAGATGTTTGACTCTGAGGAAGAATTAGCATTTGCTAAAGATCTCTTGCGTTTGACCATCGAAAACGCAGATGAATACCGAGCACTTATTGCTAAATCATTGCACAATTGGGATGCTGAGCGTGTAGCGTATATGGACCAGATTATTCTGCTCGTAGCTATTTCTGAGATTGTTAACTTCAACAACATCGCGCTAGAGGTATCCATGAACGAGTATATCGAGTTGTCTAAAGAATATTCTAGCGACAAGAGTTATCAGTTTATCAATGGCGTACTCAACAATGTGGTAAAGGAATTGCAAAAAGACAATATCCTCTTCAAAGTAATCAAAAAATAATTCACTAATAATTTTTTACTATGCTTAATTTAATTTTTCTACAGGCAGCTCCTGCTGCTCAGGGCGCACAACAAGGCGGTTGGTCATTTTGGGTAATGATGATTGCGATTTTCGTGATCTTCTATTTCTTCATGATTCGCCCACAACAAAAGAAACAAAAAGAGTTGCAAGCACAACGCGATGCACTCAAGAAAGGTGATAAAGTAGTAAGCGCAGGCGGTATCTATGGTATCATCAAAGAGGTTAACGAGACTACTTTCCTTGTGGAGGTTGCTAAAGATGTTGTCATCAAAATGGACAAAGGTAGCGTGTATGTAGCAGCAGAAGATGCACAACAAGCACAAAACCAAAACAAGTAATTTCTCATGCAAATTAATCTTAAACCATACAAACACCACGCCTCACGCCTTTGGCTGTGGCTATTGAGCAAAGATATACTTATCTTTTTGCTGTTTGTTGGTTTGGTTTTTGCCTTCTGGTGGGGACGAAGTATGACCTCATCCAGAGACGGAAACATTCGAGTGGAGATCAATTATAGCGGTGTGGACGACCGTGTAGTGTTCGCCACACCGCTCCCCACTCAACTCACGATTAGTGTCCGCGACAACGGTAAACAGCTACGCCAATTGTCCAGACAAACCCTAACCCTCAACCTTAATGTATCATCGTTTATTGCCGAGAGCGAAGGTGTGCTCCGGTTGACTGCAGATATGCTTCGTCCGCGATTGCAAGACATCCTGCCTGGATCCACCATTGTACTGCAGATTATTCCTGAACAATTTCAGACATCATATCATATCCAAAGTGCCAAGATGGTACCTGTCTTGCTGCAGGCACAAGTGAAATATGCAGCGCAACACCAGGCCAAATCCCTTCCAATACTATCCGCAGATAGCATCTGCATCTACGGCACAGAGAAGACTCTGAGTGATATCGACTGTATCTACACCGATTCGATCCTAATCAACGACCTGCGTGACTCCATCACCCAAACGGTTGCTCTACAACTGCCTTCATCCATACGTTGTAGTACAACGCAAATACAAGTTACATTTCAAGCCGAACAATTCACCGATAAATCCTTTACACTACCTATACGCCCACGACTAGTCCCTGAAGGCGAACACATGCGTCTCTTCCCACAACAGACGACCGTAGTGGTACGCGTGGGTATGTCGCACTATGCCCAGGTCACCGTAGAGGATCTCAAGGCCATATGCTATTACCCTAGCAAACATAGCGACGCACTTCCTATAGAAATACAAACTAATAATCCATATATTTCCAACATCCGCTGCTATCCATCCGCAGTGGAATATATCATTGAGCGCTAATATGAAAAAGATTCAAATGGTCGATCTGCAAACGCAGTATCAACACATCAAAGAAGATATCGATCGTGGTATTCAAGCAGTGATTGACTCTGCCAGTTTCATCAAAGGTCCTGCGGTCACATCCTTCCAACACAACCTAGAAGCATACACGGGTGCTAAGCACGTCATTCCTGTAGGCAATGGTACGGATGCGCTGCAAATTGCCCTTATGGCGCTTGGCCTCCAACCTGGCGATGAGGTCATCACACCTACTTTTACATTCATCGCGACCGCTGAGGTGGTAGCATTGCTCGGACTTACTCCCGTTGTAGTGGATGTAGATTGGGATACAATGAATATCTCCATTGAGGCAGTGCGCAAGGCCATCACTCCTCGTACCAAAGCGATTGTACCCGTTCATCTGTTCGGTCAATGCGCTGATATGGAATCCCTTATGCAAATTGCCCAAGAGCACAACCTCTATGTAGTAGAGGATGCTTGCCAGGCTATTGGTGCCCAATATACCTTCTCCAACGGTACTACCCAACAGGCTGCTACCATCGGACATATCGGTTGCACCAGTTTCTTCCCATCCAAGAATCTCGGTTGCTACGGCGATGGCGGTGCTATCTTCACCAACGATGACGAACTAGCGGCTCAGATGCGTGCCATCGCTAACCATGGTATGGTGATCCGCTACCACCATGATACAGTGGGTGTCAACTCCCGTTTGGATAGCATCCAAGCTGCTGTGTTGGATGCCAAACTGCCACACCTCAATCGCTATATCGCTGAGCGCCAACGCGCAGCTGCATACTATGACCAAGCGTTTGCTAACCATCCTAACATCCTGACCCCTGTGCGCTACACTCGCTCAACACATGTATTCCATCAATACACCCTCCGTCTCGTGAATGTGGACCGCGATGCGCTACGCGAGGCATTAGCACAAGTCGGTATCCCAGCAATGGTGTATTACCCTATTCCATTGCATATGCAAAAAGCTTACCAAGATCCTCGCTACCAAGCGGGCGATTTCCCTGTCGCAGAGAAACTCGCAGCATGCGTCTTGTCTCTGCCTATGCATACAGAATTGGACAATGAGCAACTAGAGTATATCACAACCCATGTACTCCAGGCCATAAATGCCCAACATTAAACTTTAGACTGTCAACATTAAACTTTAGACTTTCAACTAACATGGTAACTTCACTATCAATCACACAAAAGCAGACACAAATGCTGAAGTTATCACCTGCACAAATACAGGTGATGCGTTTGTTGGAATTGCCCACCTGCGAACTCGTCGCACACATCAATGAGGAACTGCAGACCAATCCTGCTCTAGAAGAAGGCGTGGACCGTAATGCCGAACACGAGGAGGACGCTCCACAACATGAGGAAGAGTATGACAATCCGCTCAAAAACGACGATTTTGACTACGACGATTACACCAATGATGACGATGTCTCCGAACGCATGACAGCCTCATCAGGATCTTCCTCTCGAATGCGAGAAGAGATCCCTTTCTCCATGGGAACTAGCTTCGCAGAATACCTCAAGTCGCAGATTTATCTCACTAAAATGGATAAACCAGACCGACATATTGCTAAGTTTGTAGTCGGCAATATCGACGAGAATGGCTACCTACAACGTAGCGCAGAAGAACTCGTCGATGACCTTAGTTTTCGTGAGGGACTCGTGGTTTCTGATAGCAAGATGCAAGAGATTATTGACCAAATCAAGACTTTTGACCCTGCGGGTGTAGGTGCTGGTAACCTACAGGAATGCCTACTCATTCAGCTCGAGCAGAAGGTCCCTACCCCTGCTATCGAACTCGCATACAAGATTTTGCTCAACCATTTTGATGCTTTTTCCAAACTGCATCACGATAAGATCAAACAACGTCTATGCCTTTCTGATGAGCAGTTCAATGCTGCCAAAATGGAGATTCAACGCCTCAATCCCAAACCTGGTAGTGCTTGGAAAGGCACACTCCTAGAGCAGAATCAAGAGATTGTCATACCCGATTTTATCGTAGAGCGACAAGAGGAGAAACTCATCGTGTCTCTCAACAATAGCGATATTCCGCCTCTGCATGTATCTACGGACTATACCGTTATGCTAGAGACATATACACATACTACCTCCAAAAAACAACAAGAGGATAGCAAGGAGATCAAGAAGTATGTGGATAACGCACGCACTTTTATCGATGCTATTCGCCAACGCAATGAGACCATGCTACGCTCGATGCAAGCGCTCGTTAAGTTCCAACGCGAGTTCTTCCTCCAAGGTGATAGTATGTATCTCAAACCTATGGTACTCAAGGACATTGCTGATCCTACTGGTTATGATATATCCACCATCTCTCGCACCTTCAACAACAAGTATGTAGAAACCGAATTTGGCATCTTCCCACTCAAATACTTCTTCTCCGAAGGTATGACCAATGAGGATGGCGAGACTGTTTCTACCCGCGAGATCAAACAACGACTCCAGGAGATCATCAAGCAGGAAGATAAAAATCATCCACTCACGGATGACGAACTAGTTACTGCCATGCATCAGTCTGGTTACCCTATCGCAAGACGAACTGTCGCCAAATACCGCGACCAACTCAATATCCCAGTAGCACGACTACGCAAAAAATTCTAACCCATGCACCGACTGCTCCACATACTTGCACAAGTTTGTAGCGTACTGCTACATCCGCTACTGATGCCTACCTATGGTATGGCACTCTTTTTTGGAGCACTCCAGCAGATACGTCCCGAGTTATCTGCTGCTTATAGCATTATAGGTATGGTAGGAACCATTCTATTCACCCTACTTATTCCTGCTGGTTGCATCATTTTCCTTTGGAAAACCAAACGCATTGATAGTCTTCATATTGACAACCCTAAGCAGCGAACATCTCCTTATATTTATACAATCATGGCATATGTCTTTTGGGCATATTTCGTACACCAGGTACTCCATCTCCCCATTCTCATACTCCTGATTGCTATAGGTGCTACCCTTGCTTTGGTAGCCGTCACAGTTATCAACCATTGGTGGAAAATCTCTGCGCATCTCACCGGTGTTGGCGGATTGCTAGGAGGTATCTGCAGTTTTGCGCTATACTACGGTTATCTGCCTATCACACTGATTATCATTACCTTGATATGGGCACTCATACTCATGTACGCACGACTTTACCTCCATGCGCATACGGCTTTGCAAGTGGTTTGTGGACTGCTATTGGGTTTGCTCTGCACCTTCATTCCTAATCTGATTCTCTCTTATGCGTAAATTCTTACTTCTCATATTTTTCCTACTGGCCACTTGCACGTTTGCTGCTAAACCGCTCAGCGATAGTGCACAGATACACCTGCTCACTTGTACCCAAGGTGAACAAGTATGGTCCAAGTATGGTCATACCGCTATCCGTGTGATAGACCAACCTAATCAACTTGATATAGTTTTTAATTATGGTTTGTTCAGCCTTATGGCAGATGATTTTTATATCAAGTTTGTCAAGGGAGAAACCTACTACCAACTGGGTATCGAGCCTTATAGTTACTTCATGGCCTTCTATACAAGCATCGGCCGCAAAACCTATTGGCAGGAACTCAATCTCACCCGCCAACAGAAACAACGCATCTACGATGCGCTCATCACCAACTACCGTCCTGAAAACCGATATTACTTGTACAATTTTGTCTTTGATAACTGCGCCACACGCCCTTATCACCTCATCAAGCAGGCGCTACAGGACACCATTATTTCGGATTACCAAGGTTATCTCAACCACGATTTCCGCTCCACTATCTCTCACTATACAGGCAAACACTCATGGGTAGATTTTGGCATCAATCTTGTCTTCGGAAGCGATGCCAATCGCCCTATGACCAACGAAGAACGCCTCTTCCTACCCGAAGAACTCATGCGTTACTTCGCCCAAGCCCACCTCTCTGATGGCACACCGCTTGTCCTTCGCCAGCATATTGGTGCCTTTGAGACCGCACATACCCCATGGTATGCCACTTGCTGGTTTGGTTTTGCCCTTTTCGCACTCTTTATGCTCCTGCTCACACTGCGCGACAGACGCCGTCAACGACTCACTATAGCTGTCGATATTATACTGATTATCATTTACTTATTGCTCACCGCATTGGTAGTATTCCTCACTTTCTTCTCTTGTCACCCACTCGTGGGTTTCAACCTCAGACTCATCCTTTTACCCTTTATTCATTTATGCGCACGACTCGTTTATTTTCTACGCTAACACTCACACTTCTAGCCCTTCTCACATATGCTCAACCACGTCTCACTATAGTCGTGGTCGCGGATGGTATGACCCAAGAGAATCTCGCCACCCTACGTCCATTCTGGCAAGCAGGAGGATTACGCATCATGAGCGAAGAGGCACACCAAACCATTGCCACTTTCCCACACCAAGTCTATGGTGGACAAGAGACAATGGCTACGCTCATGACAGGTACCACACCTAATCACCACAGTATCATGGCAGATACCTACTACGAGCGAACAGACAGAAAACCCCAAACCATACTCATTGATAACCAAGCCACGGGCATAGGTTATGACACACCTATCTCACCCCGTGCGCTTCTATCTACCACTATCACCGATGAATGGCGTATGCGCCATGGCAGCACAGCGCAGATCTACGCAGTGGGACTCCATCCACAAGCCACCGTTCTGCTAGCAGGACATGCGGCTAATGCTTGCTGTTGGCCCAATGCCGACACCCGCAAATGGGCTACCACCTCCTTCTACCCTGAGGGATTACCAACTGCTGCCGATGAGATGAATGTCAACGGACGCATCGAGACACTTGCTGCTCGCGAGTGGACACCACGCATGGATATTGCTATGTACACCCATCCTACCGAGCAGGAACGCAAACGAGGATTCAGCTATAATAACTACGACGTCCTCTCCCAATCACCTGCTGCCAATACACTTGTCATCGAACTTGCACTCGCACTCCAAGAGAAACAAAAACTCGGTACGGATATCACGCCAGACCTACTTCTGCTCCAACTCAACACCCTCTCGCCTAAAGCAACATCCGACATGATCACTACGGCGGAACAAGAGGATATGTATATGGGTATCAACCAAGACTTGGGTTTCCTCATAGACCAACTCAATCGACGCATAGGCAAAACCCAATACCAGATTCTTGTTGTTGGTCGCCCTGTCCGCGGACATTCCGCAGCAACCCTTGAGATGGCTAATCTCACAGTCAATCACTTCAATGTCGATCGTGCGGCAGCCCTCACGGGAACTTACCTCATGGCTATCTATGGGCACGAACGCTGGGTGGATGGCGGATATGGTCCATTCATTTACCTCAACCGCCTACTCATTGAGAAGAAACGCATGTCGCTGGAGACAATCCAACGACAAGTAGCCAATTTCCTTATGGATTTTGAGGGCGTACAAGAGGCATACCCTATCCACGAGGCGATCACGTCGGACGAGAAGACATCCATCTATCGCAAGCATGCAGGCGATGTGTATTTCCGTATGCAAGATAACTGGTTACTTCGCACCAATGACCAAACGAGTTTTGACCAAGTGGTACAATCCCACCCTACAGCACCATTGCTCTATTGGTCGGGCACGATGACCACTTTCCCCGAAGGACCATTGCAAGCCACTAACGTCAAATCACTGATTATCAACAACTATTAACATATTGAGGCGATAGGCTATAGGCGATAGGCGAGAGGCATTGAAACAAGCGACTTTGTCGCGTGAAACTCTTGAAACTCTTGAAACTCTTGAAACTCTTAAAAACTTTATAAACCATATGATTTTCTACGAACTTAAAATCAATTACACCCGCCAAACAGGCGAAGACAACCCAAAAGGAGTAACAGAGACATATTTTGTCGAAGGATTAACCGTAGCTGATGTAGAAGAACGCCTGCTAGGCGAGATTCAGAAATACATCTCTGGCGAATGGGAAATCAAAAGTTGCAAACAAGTACAAATGCTTGATTATGTGGCCAATCCTGCTGCCAACTACTGGTATAAAGCACGAGTAGAGCTCATCACTATTGATGGTGAGAAAGAAACACGCAAAGCCCATAATTTCTACGCAGAAGCAGATAATATCACAGAGGCCAACAAAGTTATTCACCAAGCCATGGGCAATGAAGACTTTGAAGTAGCGAGCATCACTCGCACCAAACTCATGGATATCATTCGCGCGGTGTAAAAGATAGACCGGCTGTGCCTGAGAGACCGCCTACGGCTGAGAGACCGCTACGCTGAGAGACCGCTGCGCTGAGGGACTCATTGATCTCTCAGTGAGTGCAACGAACGATCCCTCAGTGAACGAAGTGAACGGTCCCTCAGAGAACGAAGTGAACGGTCCCTCAGTGAGTAAAACGAACGGTCCAACAGTGAACGGAGCGAACGGTCCCTCAGTGAGCAAAGCGAACGGTCAATAAGTGACAACCCATGCAAATCACCTCCAACATAACATCCATTAGAACTCACATCCCCCAGGGTGTGACACTAGTTTGCGTGAGTAAGTTTCACCCCATGGAGGCTATTATGGAGGCATACGAGGCAGGCGAACGCGATTTTGGCGAGAGTCGTGTGCAGGAGTTGTTGCCTAAGTACGAGGCGCTGCCTAAGGATATCCGCTGGCATTTTATTGGACATTTGCAGACCAACAAGGTCAAGCAGATTGTGCCGTTTGTGCATATGATTCATTCGGTGGATAGTGTGCGATTGTTGGAGACGATCAACCGCGAGGCGGAGAAGATCCAGCGCCGCGTGAAGGTATTGTTGGAGGTGCATGTAGCCAAGGAAGAAACCAAATCTGGCTTCAGCCCCGAAGAGTTCTTATCACTAAACACTAAACTCTCAACACTAAACTACATAGAAATCTGCGGTGTAATGGGTATGGCGACTAACACGGATGACGAAGCCGAATGGCGCCGTTGCTTCCGTGCGATAGCATCCCTCGCCTCTCACCTCTCACCTATAGCCTATAGCCTATCGCCTATAGCCCATAGCTCGCCCTGCGAGCGTCCCCAGATCTCCATGGGCATGTCCGACGACTACCTCGTCGCCATTGAGGAAGGCAGCACAATGGTCCGCATCGGCTCCACCATCTTTGGGTATCGCAATTATTAATGATTATACTTCCCAGTTTTGTTTTGCTCTCCAAATGCGGCATAGCTGCATTTCATTAGAGCAAAAACAAAACCCCACATTGAATTGACGTACAGACGAATGAGCGATGCGAATGAGGCAGATCGTTCGAGCCGTATGGCGAGATAAGAATAATTGACATCAAAATTGACCTAAATTGTCGTTTAAAATAACATGACTATCATCCTCGACATGGGCGGCGTGATTATGAATCACAACATGCCCGAATGTATCGCTCGTTTCACCGACATCCTCGGCGAAGAAAAGATGAAAACCATCCTCGGCCTTGCCTCCAACGGCGAGGGCACGGCTGACAGTCTGATGGAGCAATACGAACGTGGAGACATCTCCACGGATGCGTTTATCAACGGCATTATGCAATATGCGCAACGTCCCACTACCCGCGAGGAGATTATCGCGGCATGGAACGCCATGCATGGTGGTATACCTCAGGAGCGTTTGCAATTGATTCAATCTTGGAAGGACGCAGGTCATCGCCTATTCCTCTTGAGCAACAACAACGATTTGCACTGGCAGCATATTCTCTCGCTTTATGATATGTCGATGTTTGAGTATTGCTTTGCATCTCACCTCTTGCACATGAGCAAACCCGACCCACGTATTTATGAGGCGGTAGATGCTCAAATCAAACAAAAAGGCTGCGAAGAGCCATTTTATTTCGTGGACGATATTCTTATCAACCGCACTACTGCCGAGCAACTCGGTTGGAAGACCGTCTCCACTCTCGACGAACTCAACGCTATCCTCTAGTTTCTAGATTAACTAGCCGCACTAGTTCTACTAGCCACACTAGCCATACTAGTTCTACTAGATCTACTAGTTCTACTAGCCCAACTAGTTCCCCTAGCATAAATAATAGGAGTCGCCTCTGCGACTCCTATTATATATCTTGAGCGCGGCAGGGTGTTGATTGCCGCGCAAGTTGTTGGCTATTGTTGTTTATGTTGTTGTAAAAATTATCTCCTTTGTCGTCAAGCAGTCTCTTTATCCCTTTATTGCCTTCAGCGCCACTCCCAGATTCTCCACGACTTTGGCGCATGCGCCGCTCTCGTCGTAGATCTTCGGCGCTAGTCGTTGCAGGCTCTTGTATATCTTCTCGGCTTCCGCCAAGGCTGAAAGCGACTCCTCTGATTGATCAACCGCCTTTCCCAGTAGCAGATTCATCATATCCACGGCGCACCAGAACATCGCCAGACTGGTATATTTGCCGTGATGCACACGGTACATTGGTAGGATGGCATTGTATGCCTCTTCTACCCTGCCCTCTTTGCGTAGTTCAAAAATCTCCTTGACAGTCATATCTTTTATTTTTAGACCGTTCGTTTTACTCACTGAGGGACCGTTCACTTCGTTCACTGAGTGATCGTTCGTTGCACTCACTGAGAGATCAATGAGTCCCTCAGCGCAGCCGGTCCTTTCGTGATCGCTGAGTCTCTCAGCACCTTCGGTGCGGTCTCTCAGGGCTTTAGCCCGGTCTCTCAGCCGTAGGCGGTCTCTCAGGCGCAGCCGGTCTAACGCATAGCGTTCCGCCTATCGGCGGCGGAGTCCCTGCATGCTCTGCATCTTCTTCATCATCTTGCTGGTCTGCTCAAACTGCTTAAGGAAGCGGGTGACCTCCACAATGCTAGTTCCAGATCCCTTGGCAATACGATTTTTGCGGCTACCGTTCAACAACGCTGGGTTAGCACGCTCAGCAGGGGTCATGGATGAGATGATGGCTTCGATAGGTTTGAACGCGTCGTCGCTAATCTCCACATCTTTCAAGGCCTTGCCCATGCCTGGAATCATACCGATGAGGTCTTTCATCGAACCCATCTTCTTGATTTGAGCTAGTTGCGAGAGGAAATCGTTGAAATCAAATTGGTTCTTCGCAATCTTCTTGCTGATACGACGTGCCTCTTCTTCGTCGTATTGCTCTTGTGCACGCTCTACGAGTGATACCACGTCACCCATGCCCAATATTCGGTCGGCCATACGCGATGGGTGGAACACATCTAGTGCCTCCATCTTCTCGCCGGTACCAATGAACTTGATTGGTTTCTGTACTACAGAGCGGATACTGAGTGCCGCACCACCACGAGCATCACCATCGAGTTTAGTCAATATAACTCCGTCAAAATCAAGACGATCATTAAACTCTTTAGCGGTGTTCACAGCATCTTGACCGGTCATGGCATCCACTACGAACAGGGTCTCTTGTGGGTTGATAGCCTCTTTGATGGCAGCGATCTCTTGCATCATCTGCTCATCTACTGCTAGACGACCGGCGGTATCGACGATCACTACGTCATAACCATATACTTTAGCCTCTTGGATGGCTTTTTGTGCTTTGATCACAGGGTTGGCTTCGCCTTCACCGGTATAAACTTTGGCGTTGATTTGCTCACCGAGAACGCGGAGTTGCTCGATAGCAGCAGGACGATAGACGTCGCAGGCTACCATCATCACTTTTTTGTTCTTTTTGGTTTGGAGGTAGTTAGCCAATTTAGCAGAGAAAGTGGTCTTACCCGAACCTTGCAAACCACTCATGAGGATGACTGCTGGTTGTCCTTTGAGGTTGATTTCCGCAGCTTCGCCACCCATGAGAG